>JANOZG010000097.1:0-16513 GCA_031429275.1 Planctomycetota bacterium | reverse complement strand
ATTCTTTTCCGAGTTGGGCTGCGGATCTTTGGCTATCAGTTGATTCTGAACCGATGTGACGCCCGGAACGCTTCCTGCCACCTTTCCTGCCAGTTCGATGTCAGCAGCGGTTTCCATCCGCCCAGTGATTGTGCAAACACCATCCTTGACAAGTATTTGGACCTCTTGGGGACCGGACAATTTCACTTTACTCAGTGCATTGGCAACAGACGTCGCAATCTCTTGATTGCTCTCCCTTAATTGCATGCCAACCTGTTCGGGAGGCATTGAGTCCAACTCGGCGGCGGGTGGTACACTCTGCTGCTTTCTGTTGCGCGTGGATGATAGGGATTCTTCAATTGACGCTTCGGTGCCGGGCTCGTGAACGCTCTGAGAAACCTTCAAGGAGAACTCCATTGGACTCTGGCCGCCATCCTGAAATGTCTTCAGCCCTTCGACGACGCGTTGGACCGCATCGTGCGGCGTATTGGCTCCAGGGCGGATCTCCACCAGATTTTCTTCCGACTCCGTGACTCGGAATTTGAGCTGCCTCACCCCCGTGGACTTCAACAGCCCCACGAGCTTCAACAGATCTTGATACGCCACATCGCGTCGTACTAGTAACACGACGGAAAGATCGCCGGTTCCGGCATTCGTCGCAGACTGCTCAGTCTGCGCTCTACCAATCCCCGCCTTCTCCAGAGCCTCAACGACCTGTTTCACCACTTCCGACTGCTTCGCTTCGGGATCGATGATGAGGACGATGGCCTGTTTGGCTGCTGAGGATTCGGACTGATCGTCCAATGCTGGAATCACGCCTGTGTTTGCGGAAATATCTGGACCGGCAGAGGTTGGAACTTTGCCAGCACTCGTCTCGGAATCTCTCACCTTGCTTTCGAAATCGAATCCTTCGAGACTGAACTTATCGCTGACTCTGCTCAGTCCCTCCGAGAGTCGATTCGATTCCTCGGAGGGGAAATCTGACGGTACGGTGAGAATGATCTCCGTTCGCCGAGTCTCACCGCACCGAAGTGTGATTCGCTCGACGCCAATCTCTTTCAGCCCGCCGATGACCGGAATCACTTTCTGAGCGGATTCATTCTGAGATAACGAAAGCGTGACCCAGATTCTGGAAGCATCCACGAGAGTCATCTGTGACTCCAGGGCGATCTGGGACTCTTCCAAAGCCGTGACGATCTGCTTAACCACTTCCGACTGTCTTGTGTCGGGATCGACCAGGAGGACGATGGGGTATGGTGATAGGCGCATCACTGTTCCTGCGCGACGTCTATCAATTCCGTAGTATTTGAGAAATGCGTCTCCACGTTCCTGAAGAGGAAGTTGCAGGACTGACCTCGTTGCCATCTCGTCAGTGCGAATGGCTTCTGTGAAGATTGGGTGTCCGAAAGGATGGTCAACCGCCTGAATGTCTCTTCCGGTAACGACCTCTTTGGCGGGTGCTGGTGCCGACGGATCTGCTGGAATTTTTCCCAGGGTCATTCGAATGTACGGCAGACCCGATTCGTCGATGGACTTCGGAAAACCGGTGAGTGACTGATTCAGAATCAACCGCGTCGGTGATTCAAACTGATAGACACCATTCAGCAGATAGGTTCTCCGCAGCGCATGAAAATCCACGACGCTCGATAACAGCCCCCGCAGACTCACGAGGGTCCGCATCGTGGAAACATGGCCCTGGCATCGGGAGATCACCAGCATGCGATCGTCGATCAACTGAAACTCCAGCGTGTATTCAGCGGGGGTCTCCTTGTGCTCTTGGTGTCGCAATTCAACGACCTTCCACCGCCCCTGGAGCCTGGCCATTTCATCGAGAACGTGCTGCTGCTCCGCAGGGGTTAACTGCGCCGCTTCGTCAGATAATTCGTCAGGCGGTTCGGCATTTTGAACGAAGCAGGTCGATGCGGAAGCAGCGGCGAAGATGGTGATCAATACGAATCGAATCATGGAATCACTCCCGGTTAGGGATTTGAGATTTGAGATTTGAGATTTGAAATATCAGATTTGAAATATCAGATTTGAAATATCAGATTTGAAATATCAGATTTGAAATATCAGATTTGAAATATCAGATTTGAAATTGGAGTTCGGCGAATCGTGGGATTTGAACCGCGAATGGACGCTAATTTACGCTAATAGTCGCACTCCATTCGCGTCAACTAGCGTCCATTCGCGGTTCAAAACTACGGCGGCACGTCCTCCCAGATCTTTCCGGCGTTCTTCTGCCACTGATCGAAATCACTCCGCAATGGCGAGACTTCTTGTTCGCCAGCGTCCCAGTCTGTTTCGAGATTTGCTGTAGCTTGCTGATGGAGTTCCTTTGGCGACTCAATGTTGCCCGTGTCTCCGACGCGGGACTTGTCCCCTGCCGATTCACGTCGCAACACGTCATTCAATCCCCACCAACCTGCGACGCTCAAAACCGTTACCGCCAACAGGCAAACACCCATTCGCAATCGTCGCGGACTATTCCACATAGCACAATCTGCGGGCAACGGCACGGTGCTCGGTTGCTGAACATGAGCCAGACAGCCTTCCAGCAGTTGAGCAATCTCCGTCGCACTTGCAAATCGATCGGCTGGACTCTTCTCCAGCAGCTTATGAACGATCATCTCAAACCATGCCGGGAACTGGGGCGAAACTTCACGCAGCGGACGAGGCGACTCGTCGGTCAGCCGGCGCAGAATTCCGTACGTTGATTCGGCTCGGAACGGCGTTCGTCCGGTGGCGAGCGTGTAGAGCACAGTGCCCAGACTGAACAAGTCGCTGCGAGCATCGACGGGTTCACCGCGAGCCTGTTCGGGGGACATATAGAGCGGCGTGCCGGCGATGATTCCTGTGCGAGTGATGCTGGCGTCGTCGATGGCTCGGGCGAGTCCGAAGTCGGTGAGCATGACTTTTTCGACGCTGATCTCCAGCAGAATATTTGCGGGTTTGACGTCGCGATGGACCAGTCCCTGAGCATGAGCGGCCGCGAGCCCGTTGGCCGTCTGCATGCCGATGCGCAGAATGTCGATCAATTCCAGCGAGCCGACTCGATCCAGCCGCTGCTGCAACGATTCGCACGCCACGTAGGGCATGACGATGAACGGCAGTTTTCCGCTCGAATGCACCGTCAGAATGGGCATTACGTTCGGATGCAGAATCGCGGCCGTCGCCTGAGCTTCTCTCGCGAATCGCTTTCGAGCCGCCGCACTGACGGCCAGTTGCGGAGCCAGCACCTTCACCGCGACCAGTCGTTTCAATTCCGACTGGTACCCATTGAGCACCACGCCCATGCCGCCGTGGCCGATGACAGCCTGAATTTCGATGTCGCCCAATCGACCGATGTACTCCGAAGATGTTGACGGTCCGAGACACTCGACAGCAAAGTCGCTCGCCACTTCAGCATCGGCGAAACTCTCAACGCTGACACTCGAACCACCGGCGGCCTTCAACGTGTTGCCGACTCGACTCCACGCCACCGGCTGCCCCGCCAGTCGTTCCAGTTCGCGCTGACAGGCGGCGCATTCGCAGAGATGTGCGGACAACGATTCCTCTTCCGCCTCATTGAGGCTTTCGTCGAGTGATCGTTGCAGGATTGTTTGGTCACAATTCATTCTATTTTCTCAATGGAACAAACATCATCCTCGTTCCGGGGCTGGAGCCTCGGAACAAGATGCAGGAGGGCTGACGCCCAACCGCTCGCCTATGAGTTCTCATCCAGCACTTCCTCAATCCGATTTCTAATGCGAGCAAACACTCGGCTTCGCGACATGTAAACAGCACCGGTTTTCACACCGAGTTCTGCAGCTACATCAGCCACAGATCGCCCTTCAACCTGAGTCTCCCAAAACGCGTGCCATGAGTTTTCGCGGAATTCACTTCGCACCTGTTCAGCCGCCCACAGAATCAATTCCTGCTCGTACTGTTTGATTTGTTCGGCACTAACGGACGCATCTGTCACGTCTTCCAGCAGAGTCAGGAAATCGGAGCCGCCTTGTCCGGTGATCTGTTTCCGTTCTCGCGTCATGAACTTGATGACAACGTTTCGCGCCACGCATCCCAGCCAGCGCCGAAACGATGCGTCCTTTCCGTCAGCCTGCCAGCCATCAACAGACTTTGCAATCGCGATGAGCAACTGCTGCGACACGTCTGCCACATGCCGTTCCGGTGTTCCCTGCTTCTGCACAAGCCGCATCAAGAACGGTTCGTACGCGCAGACGAACTCGGTCCATGCGAGATTATTTCGCTGGTCTCTCAGGCGAACGATCAGACTGTGACGAGTTTCCGGAGGTCGCATCAGACCCAGTCAGTAAGTGGCAAACAAACGAAGCAAATGCATCCAGCTCTATTGTAGTGAGTCCCTGATTGTGTCAGGAACTCACAAAGAAATCCCGCGATTCTGAAAATAGGGTGATTCAATCAGGGGATTTGGACCCCGTTCTCTAACGGAAGGCCTCAATTCCAACGATATGCGGTATACTGGGCGTCAATTTGATCAAATCATCTGTCGCCGCGAAAACACAAATGCTGAGGGCCAGACGTGTCCAGACATCTTTCCTGCCATAGCTGCGGTTTGATTCATCAAATCCCTGAACTCACCATTGGCCAGCGAGCGGTCTGCATTCGGTGTGGATCTGCGTTTGCGGCAACGGGGTGTCGGCGGACAACCGCCAGTCGAACGGCAGCTGCTGCGGTCGCTGCGTTTGTGCTGTTCTGGCCAGCAATCCTGTGTCCGATCCTTGAGATCGAAAAACTGGGCATCCGACAGCAATCGAGTATTCTCGGCGGGACCATCGAACTCCTGAAGCACGGGAACTGGCTCGTCGGTGGCGTCGTGCTTCTTTTTTCGGTGGTTTTCCCGATGACAAAGATTGTGCTCCTGCTGGAATTGAGCTTGCTCGAATTTTTACACAAGCGTCACAAGGCAACGACACTGCACATCATGGAACATGCTGGTAAGTGGAGCATGATGGATGTCATGCTGCTGGCGTTCCTGGTGATGCTGGTCAAACTTGGCAACCTTGTGCATTTTCAATTCGGGCCGGCGGTCTTCGCGTTCATCCTGTGTGTTACCATGAGCATGGTGGCATCAATTGCCTTTCATCCCCATGCAATTTGGGAAGACACTGAATGACTCCTGCTGAAGACGATCAATCTCGGTCAACCACACAGGTATCATCCGATGCAGCAAAGCCTATTGTCGCTCCATCGCAGTTTCCTGTCGCACAGATTCGGGAAGCCAGGGCAACATCTGCACTCATGCTCTCATCCAAAATGTGGTGGGTAACGGCAATTTGTCTGGTTCTTGCTTTTTGGCTGACGTGGCGTTCGATCCCTGCGAATGGGCCAACGATTGTGATTCAGTTTTCTGACGGGCATGGACTGAAATCCGGCGATGCTGTACGCCATCGAGGCATCGACGTGGGAACTGTTTCTGAAGTCGTTCTCAGCAGCGACCTGTCGCAGATTGCGGCAACGGTGACGCTGACTCCTGAAGCAAAAAATCTGGCTCGTGAAGGCACGCGATTCTGGATCGTGCGGCCTCAGCTTAGCCTCACCGGGGTCAGCGGGCTGGAAACGGCAGTGGGTGCAAAATACATCGCCGTGAGTCCAGGTGAGCCGAACGGGACCGTCTGCAAGTCATTCGAGGGACTTTCGGTGTCGCCGCCAGATGAGAGTGGCGCTGACGGAATTGAGATTGTCCTGCGCAGTGATGCGAGGCGCGGTGTGACGGTTGGATCGCCCATTGCATGGCGAGGAGTCGATGTTGGCCAGACGCTTTCGATTCATCTGTCTCCCGATGCACGCTTTGTGGATATCCACGCACGGATTCAGCCTGAGTATTCACGATTACTGCAAAAGACATCGCAATTCTGGGTGACAAGTGGACTGGGTGTGGATGTCGGCCTCAGCGGTCTGCACCTGAATGCGGATTCCCTGAGTTCAATCGTGCGTGGTGGCATCTCATTTACAACGCCGACAGTGAGCGATAATAAGGTGCCCGTTCAATCCGGCCAGATGTTTGTGCTGCATGAACAGCCTGATCCGGCATGGCTGAATTCTGCCGCGTCGTTGCCGCTCATCGATTTCAGTTTGCCACCAACGGTGATGATTCATGGCACGCGGAAGACGAGTTTGCTCGGCATTCCACGGACTCAGAAGTTCTCCGCCAATAGTCTCGTCGTGCAACGCGACGCAACGACACTGGAATTGCTGACAGCATCCGATGTTGTCCCGATGGAAGTGGCTGGAGAGTCGGCACCGGAATTCACGGTGGAATCACTCGTGTCGGATTTCTCGGCGACGACGACGCTGCAACGCATACAAAAATCCTCAACTGGTGATGAAGCCTCTGCTGAAACAGAAACTTACGATTGGTTCATTGGCAGTGAGTTCAAGAACGAGTTTCCGGCTGCAAAGCCCACGGACCTGCGAATACCTACTCAGCCTGAAGATTGCTGTATCTGCCGCAGCGTGCAGAATGACGGCGTTGCAACGTCGGTTATCCAAAGCATCAGCCGCGATCAAATCATCGTGAACCAAACCAACTGGCCGGTGTCTCTCGACGGATCGGACCTCGCCAGCTGGCACGGCGCGCCGGTTGTCGCGATGGCGGACGGCAAAGTGATCGGAGTTTTTTTGGCGTCGAAATCCGGGGCGATTGTTGCGCCGCTGAAGTAGCTGGCGGCTGTTACTTCGAATCGTTTAGTCTTTGGAAAAAACGCCATGCAACGCATCGTAATTCTTACAGGAGCAGGCATCTCCGCCGAATCCGGAGTTCCGACGTTTCGCGACGCGGGTGGATTGTGGGAAGGGCATCAGATAGAAGAAGTGGCGACTCTGTCTGCGTTTCGTCGCAATCCGGAACTGGTTCAGCGTTTTTACAATCTGCGGCGAGCTGCGATTCAGACGTGCCACCCCAACGCGGCGCATCGTGCCATCGCGATCCTGCAACAAGCTTGGCCAGAGCATGTGACATTGATCACTCAAAACGTCGATGACCTGCACGAAAGAGGCGGTTCGACAAAAGTCCTGCACATGCACGGTGAGTTGTTGCAGATTCGCTGCGCGCGATGCAACATGAAACAGCGATGGACAAATGATCTGACCAAAACTGATGCCTGCTGGGAATGCGGTCACATCGGATCTTTACGCCCGGATATCGTCTGGTTTGGAGAAATACCGTACTTCCTGGACGAGATTGAAAATGCATTGCAACACGCAGACTTGTTTGTCGCGATCGGAACCAGTGGCGTCGTCTATCCCGCCGCAGGAATGGTAGACGTTGCACGCAACCGTGGCATTCCAACAATCGAGTTTAACATCCAGGCCACCGAAGCTTCACCATATTTCAGCGAATCCAGAACAGGGCGAGCTTCAGAAACGGTTGCGTGCTGGGTCCACAACCTACTTAATCCAGAAACAGGATTCACTGACCGCTGAGAATCCATCGCTGAACCTTGTCGCAACTCACCAAATCAGATTGCCATCAACGCTAATCATTCGCCAACCAGAATCCCCGCAATGCAGGCAGTCATGCAGGTCGCAAGAGAACCTCCAAGCATTGCACGCATCCCAAGTTGCGTTAAGTCTTTGCGGCGTTCCGGAGCCATGGCTCCAATGCCGCCAATCTGAATTCCAATAGAAGCGAAGTTTGAAAATCCACACAAGGCGTATGTGGAGATCAGGATCGCTCGTTTGGAAAGCGTTGGCGCGACGCCCGTTGCAGCATCGCCCATCATCACGTCCAGTTGTTGATAGGCCACAAGCTCAGTGGCGACCATTTTGATTCCCAGCAACTGTCCAACTGCTGAGCATTCTTTCCATTCAACGCCCATCAGCCATGCGATCGGAGAGAAAATGACACCGAGAATCCTCGACATCGTCAGCGGCTGCCAGTCGCCATGTCCAATCTGATGAAAAACCCACTCTGATCCGTGAGTCAAACTATAATCCACCATGGCAATAAGTCCGAAAAACGCCAGCAGCATGGCTCCCACATTCAGAGCAAGCTGTAGACCATCCGACGCACCAATAGTAGCGGCTTCAATCAGGTTGGACGATGTGCGTGGCATATCAGGCTGCGAGCGCCCCAGCGTCTCAGGAATATCGACTTCCGGTTGCATGACTTTGGCGATCAGCAAACCTGCAGGAGTCGCAATCACTGAGGCTGTCATCAGATGTCCCGCGTCGATGCCCCATCCAACGTACAAAGCCATGACGCCGCCAGCCACCGTTGCGAACCCGCCAACCATGATGGCCATGAGTTCTGATAGAGTCATCGCCGCGAGATACGGGCGAATCATTAAAGGGGCTTCAGTTTGTCCGACAAAGATATTTGCCGAAGCCGCAAGACTTTCCGCACCAGACGTCCCAAGTGTCGCCTGCATAATGCCGCCAAGAACGCGAACAACGAACTGCATGATTCCGATGTGGTACAGTACCGACATCATTGCAGAAAAGAAGATGATGGTTGGCAGAACTTTGAATGCAAAATAGTGATCTCGAAAACTTTCACCGAACACTGTTTCGTTTCCAACATCGACAAAGTCCATCAGGGTATTGAAGCAAGCACCGGCCTTCTCAAAGAACTGCCGTCCGACTTTTGTATTGATCGTAAACGATGCGAATATCACTTGCAGCAATGTTCCGCCGATGACCACTCGCCATGGAAAACGACGCTTGTGAGAACTCATCAGCCATGCGAGAAAAATCATGACAATGTAACCGAAGACCGCGACGTACTGATGCATGATTGATTCTTCGGTTAAAACAGTTTGCTTCGGTTAAAAGTTGTGCACTTCGGTTTAGAACAATGTATAGATAAACGGCGCAGCGGCTGTGCTGGTTAACAAAAGCAACGCACCCAGGCACAAGAGAACCACCACAATCGGTCCGAGCCACCATTTCTTGTCGGTTGCAAGGAATTCCGTGAACTCGCGAATCAAAGAAGTATCACCTTCCGATTCCGCAATTTGTGAAAAGTCTGTTTTCTGATCTTCAGGCTCGGTCACCACACGCACTCCGGAACGATTCGCAGGATTCTAGAACATCAGGTGCTACGCCGACGAATTTACGCCTGGCATCAACAACATTGCAAGTCACTGCATCTGAAGAAGAATACTGTTCAGCCTCCAATTGAACACCCCTCAGAACTGCTTCAAAGTCAGAACTGCTTCAAATAACGTCGCAAGCTTGTTTGCTGAGTCTTCTCTTCCCAATAGCTTTCAACATCTGGTTTCTTCAGCCGCAGTGGATCGTGCCCTGTAACTCGCAGCAAAAATCCCACCGGAGCGAATACGCCAAAGTACAGCAGCATCAGAATTATGCGAGACACAAGCCAGCCAATCGGAAACGCAAGCACCATCCATCCGACGAAGATTGGCTTCAGCATTCGCGGAAAAAGCAAACCCGGCACGCCAACACAAACCGCAAGGCTCCCAAGAACGATCGCTCCAGTTGTGTTGTGACTACGAAAACGAAAATATTGCGACAACGCAATTCCGCCAAAAAACAAAATCCACAGCCCCGCAAACTGCCGGAGCATGCGATTGTCAGGATTGCGGGGGATATCAGAGAAATTCATGAGTGGAGCTTTCAGTCGAGCGAAAACTTTGCAAGGTGCGATTCACGTTGAGCGGCAGTTTGTTCGGTTTGATTTTGCGACTTGAGAACAACGCAGTTTTCCAGAACCAGCACATCCATTTCAGTCGCCATGAAACATCTCAAGGCATCATCAGGAGTACACACGATCGGTTCGCCGCGTACGTTGAAGCTGGTATTCACCAGAATCGGACACCCCGTCAACGTATTGAATTGGTCCAGCAACGAGTGCAGTCGAGGATTTCGGATGTGATCCACCGTCTGGAGGCGAGCAGAATAATCGACGTGCGTAACCGCAGGGATCTGAGATCGAGCAACGTTTACTCGTTCGCAAAGATCTGCGGACTGTGACATCACGCGTTGATCATCGGCAGTCAATTGAGTCCGTTTGTCGGTCGCAACATCCGCCACGATCAGCATGTACGGGCTTTCGTGCTGAGTCGCAATGTCAAACCATTGCGACGCCCATTCCCTCAGAACGATTGGCGCGAATGGGCGAAAGCTCTCGCGATATTTGATCTTCACGTTCATCACCGACTGCATTTTCGGTGAGCGAGAATCGCCAAGAATGCTGCGGCAACCAAGCGATCGCGGACCATATTCCATGCGCCCCTGAAACCAACCAACGACATTTTCGTCTGCAAGCAATCGAGCAACATGTTGAGTCAGTGACTCTTCATCAGAAAAACGCTGAAACTTCACTCCAGCCTGTTTGAGGCATTCCGAAATCTGTTCGCTGCTGTATGCAGGCCCCAGCAAACTGCCAGACTGAGAGTCAACCGCCGATGTGACTCGCGGCTTGCCCAACAGTTGATACCAGACAAACTGAGCCGCCCCAAGCGCTCCACCGGCATCACCCGATGCCGGCTGCACCCAGATATCATCAAAAGGTCCTTCGCGCAACAGTCGCCCGTTCGCCACACAGTTCAACGCAACTCCGCCGGCCAGAACGAGATTCTTCATCCCCGTTTGCTGGTGAATATGCCTGGCGATCGCCAGCACAACTTCCTCCGTCACCAGCTGAATACTGGCAGCCATGTCCATGTGTTTTTGTTCAAGCTGAGATTCTGGCTGACGTGGCGTCATTTCGAAGAGTTTACTGAAGGCATCATTCGTCATCGTCAAACCCTGACAATAGTTGAAGAACTTCATGTTCATCCAAAAACTGCCATCAGTCTTGACGTCAATCAGGTGCTCTCGAATTCGATCTGCGTAGACCGGCTTTCCGTAGGGTGCCAGGCCCATGAGTTTGTATTCACCACTGTTCACCTTAAATCCACAGTGATATGTAATCGCCGAATAAAGCAGCCCAAGCGAATGAGGAAACCTAATCTGTTTTTGCAGCTCAATTCTGTTCCCTTTGCCTGTTCCCCAGGCAGTTGTGCACCATTCTCCGACGCCATCCAGCGTAAGGAATGCAGCCTCGAAAAACGGACTGGAAAAAAAAGCGCTGGCAGCATGGCTTTCGTGATGCTCCGTGTAAACCAGATTCGTCTTCGAAGCACCAGGCAAGGCTTTTCTGATCGTTCTGTGAATGTAGAGCTTGTCCTTCAACCAAACCGGAATCGCCATCGCAAAGCTGCTAAAACCAGACGGCGCGTATGACAGATAGGTCTCAAGCAACCGTTCAAATTTGACCAGCGGCTTTTCATAGAAAGCAATAAAGTCCAGTTGAGATGGCTCTAGTCCAGCCTCTTTCAGGCAGTACTTTCCGGACTCTGCTGGAAAACCGGGATCATGTTTCTTGCGAGTAAACCTTTCCTCCTGCGCCGCAGCGACGATGCGTCCGTCCACAATCAACGCCGCCGCACTATCATGATAGAAGGCTGATATTCCAAGAATTGCCGTCATGGTGTTCGTCTTGCGCCGCGGGCTGATTCAGTCCGTCAAAATCGGTTTAGAGGCATTCACTTAACATTTACTGCCAGACTGCTATTGGAAACTCCGAGTTCAGAATGAATTAATTCGAAATACCGTTGGCGGGAATTGAAAATCCTTTGAGATCGAAACGATAACAATCCGAATCGTTTTAACAACCACATTGAATCCGCGCTTTGGGCCATTCTTGCCTCCAACACGCTGATTTACGCGTCCCGGATCAAGATACATTTTCGAGACCAGGTCGGCACGAAGATTGCCCATGTCATAAGCAGTCTGGGAAAAGTACTCCGAAGGTCACTCAGAAATATGCCACACGTTTTCGAACGAGGTATTCTGGCGACCATCAGAAAACAGACAAGTCATACGATTCAAGCCTCGAATGTTTTTGTTCCGAATGAGCACAAAGATGCGACACTACAGTCTTACTACCGTGTGTATTTTTTTTCTGACCGGTGCAGGCTGTTCATTTGCCACGAACGCTCAGTCATCTGCATCAAAAATGATCGAAGGGACGTCACTGACAAGCACGACCCAGAGCTCTGATCAAGACCTGATGCTGAACCAGATCGTCGGAAACTGGGAAGCGACACACTTCGGACGCCAGATCCTGACCGCGCGGCCCGACGGAACTGCAACGATTGAGATGCGTTTGACTCCGATGGCCGCAATCGCTTACGGACGACATGTCACTTTGGATTTGCGATGGACGCTGGATGGAAGCAAATTAACTCAAACGATCGTCGGCGGGTCACCTGCGAACAGTGTCAGGAAGTTCATCGCCAAGTTCGGAGGCACGCAATGCTATCAAATCATGGAATGTCAGAAAGACTATTTGCTAGTCTCCAACGGAAAGGCAGAGAGTAAACCGATCCGCTGGAATGCCGTAACCGAATAGGCCGCCTCTGCACAGAACACCATCGGCGTGTTGGACGATCATCAGAACGCCACTTCTCGCATAGACCTGCAATCGAAGGCCTGGCGATTACTGTCGCATCGGACAGTGGCGTAAGCTTCCTGCTTGCAAAGACTGAGCATCGCAATCAGGAGGCTTACGCCACTTGTTTTCTGGCCGTTCCTATGCGGCGCGACGAATCAATCGCTGCCTTTGCCGATGAACGAAAGCCGCGTAATCTTCTGGAGTATCAATGCCTGCAGCCGCGTGATTGACAACGGACACAGCGATCGACGCACCACTCTGGAGAGCTCGAAGCTGTTCCAGCTTTTCCATTTGTTCAAGTGGCGAAGGCGGCATCGTCGTCAGCTTCAATAAGAAGTCGCGACGATAGGCATACAAGCCAACATGCAACAACCATGGTGAAGGCTCGCCATCACGAAAAAGAGCTTCGATCGGCTGATCGCGACTAAAAGGTATTGGCGAGCGGCTAAAATACATCGCTCGTCCATTCACATCTGTCACGACCTTCACACAGCTGGGATCTCGCACCACATCAGGCGACGTAATTGGAGCAGCAACAGTCGCCATCTGACTATTGGTATTTCGCAGTTCTCGAACCAGCGAGGCCACAACACTTGCTTCCAATTCCGGCTCATCACCCTGCAAATTGACCACGATATCGGCATCCGGAAAACTACGACGCGTCAATTCAGCAATTCTGTCCGTTCCGCTGTTATGTTCGCCGGTCATTTCGGCTCGACCACCAAACGCAGTCACAACATTGACGATTTCCTGACTGTCTGTGGCGATCACCACGTCATGCAATTCGGGGCATTGACAGGCCGTTTCCCAGACGTATTGAAGCAACGGCTTACCTGTCGCATTCAGCAGAAGTTTGCGAGGCAATCGAGTTGAATGCAGGCGTGCAGGAATAATTCCAACGATTTTCATATGAAACGTCCTTGTCAGTACCTTAACCGTAGCCAGATTTCTCCGAAACCAGTGCAATTTGAATGACAGCCCGCCATTGCGTCATTTCAACAAGAGAACGAAGTCTAGACCGTTTTGGCTGTTCCTGTCAAAATGAACCTGAGAAATTGAGATTTCACTGCGAGACGGAATGGCTGTCACTCGCAGTGATTCATAGCAGTGAACGGATTTTACTGATGAGAATCTTCTTTTCCGCAGGGGAACCCAGCGGTGATCAACACGCCTCTCACTTAATTCAGGAACTCCGAATACGGCGTCCGGATATTGTTACCGAGGGCTTCGGCGGCCCGCATATGGAGCAATCTGGCTGCAAGCTCCTGTTTGAACTGACGGAACTTGCTGTCATGGGATTTCTGCGAGTCATCCCGATGCTGGCCAAATTCCGTCGACTCGTAAAGCAGGCCGAAGCACATTTCGCAGCTAATCCACCTGATGCAGTTGTACTCGTCGACTTCCCCGGCTTTAACTGGTGGATCGCACGGGCCGCAAAAAAACGAGGCATTCCAGTCTACTACTATTTACCGCCGCAACTGTGGGGCTGGGCTCCGTGGAGAATTCGTCGAGTCCGTAAATGGGTCGATCATGTCATCTGCGCTCTGCCGTTTGAATTTGACTGGTATAAATCTCGAGGCGTCACTGCTACGTGGGTTGGACATCCGTTCTTTGACGAAGTTGCCAAACACAAACTGAACGCTGACACGATGCGCATACTAAGTCCGGATCGACTCACGAAATGCACGGTCGCAGTACTTCCGGGCTCTCGAAACCATGAGATAGAGAAGAACTGGCCGGTCATGCTGGAGATTATTAAGCGAGTCTCCCGCATCGTACCCACGGTCCGCTGGATCGTCGGCAACTATCGTCCTCAGCAATTGACTCGCTGCCGCGAAATGCAGATCGCCGCGAATGTTTCAGCACCGCTGGAATACTTTACTAACAGCACTTCAGAAGTCATCGAATCCGCCGACTGCTGTTTCATGGTGAGTGGCTCAATCAGCCTTGAATTGCTAGCACGCCAGACTCCCGGAATTGTGCTGTACCGCGTCCCCACCATTGGACGTTTTTTTTCTCGCTTCCTGATGAACTGTCGATTTATCACGCTTCCGAATCTGATCGCCGATCAGGAGGTCATGCCGGAATTCATCTCCAACGGAGATCCTGAACCAGACATTCAGAAGATTGTCAGCTTACTCACTGACTGGGTCTCCAAACCAGAAGTAATCGCTGCACAAAAGGCGACACTCGCAAGACTCGCAGGACACGCGACAACAGTGGGCGCTACTGAACGTACCGCCGACCTGCTGCTGAAACTGATGTCGCAGTCCGCGTCACCATCGACTGATGAATCCCGAATGATACTGCCATTCAGAAGAGACGCTGCTTAAATGCAGCGTTAACTCAGACGCGAATCTCGATTCCCACAGAAAACGGATGCTCGTACGCAGACAAGTGCCTGGCCAGCGTGTCTCCAACAACTTCCTCTTTGTGTTTCAGGCTCTCCGGAGCTTTGTCAGTAAAATGAGCCAGAACAACCGTCACGTTGTCCCGCCCACCAGCATCATTCGCCGCGCAAATCAGGCGATGGCACGCTTCTTCGGCCGACGAATCTTCAGAAAGTATCGCTACGATCTGAGCATCCGTCAGTTCACTCGAAAGTCCGTCAGTACACAGCAGCAGCTTATCGTGGAGTGCCAGTTTAAATTGACTGACTTCCGGAGTCAGACTCTTGGGATTGCAACCCACAAGCCCGGAAAGCACATGCCTCAGTGGTGACTTTCGAGCCTCCGCTTCCTGCATAATACCAGCGTCAACAAGTGCTTGTGCATAGGTCTGGTCATGTGTCAGATGAATCACTTCCTGATCCCGAAAAACGTACGCACGGCTGTCGCCCACGTGAATCAGGTAGACTTGAGGCCAGACAATGTAAGCCAATGTAATCGTCGTTCCCATCTGCTGACTCGCAGGCATCCGCGCGGCATGTTGCTGGAGTTTGTCCTGAGTGAAAACCAAGGCTCCTTTCAGATCTTCGAGGAACGCGTCTTCGCGACCGTCGTTCAATCGAAACAGCCAATGCATGGTGTTCAGCAGGTACTGAACAATTCCCTGCACCGCCATTCGACTCGCACGATCGCCATCTGGCCCGCCACCAACTCCGTCTGCCACAAGCAACAATTTTGCCTGTGAGCCACCAAGAAGATGAGTCTCATCGTCGTACGACAGACTCGTCTGATGAATGATGACAGACTTTTTCAAATCTGCGATCAGAAACTGATCTTCATTGCAGTCACGAACGAGTCCGATGTCCGACAATCCAAATGTATCCATTCGACCGACCATCTCTGGGCTCCCTGCTTTACGGACTTATGAAACACTATCCACGTCACACTCATTTTTATGATACAGCGGTGAATTCAATCCATCACGCAACTGCTCACAAGGGAGATGTCTTTAAACAACGGCATTTCTGCGCAATTCACATACTACTCATGATGATACGCTTTCGGCTCTGGCAAAAAGTCACCACCAAGACAGACGCCAGGATTTTGTGAGATTTATGCCGGTTTTTTTTCGAACAGATCCTTCCAAAAATGGCCGAAATCCGAACATGTGCCGACCGCAACAAAAACATCTGAATCCAGTCAAGTGGACTCAAAACAGGTGGCAATAATCACCAACCGCCCATTGCAAAGTCTCATCATTGCAATGATGCAATCAACGGACACGCAGGAACATCGATTTTTGTGAAGATTCAGCTTCAGAGCCGAACTGAACTTCGCAATTTGTGTCGATTCTGCGGAGGAAAGTGCGGGAATTCAAAGGGCAGTCAAGGTTGTCTTGACTGTCGGCTTGAATCTCCGGTTCCCTGGTTGTTATCCTTCCCGTCGAATTGACCGCGGTAGTGGCGAAATTGGCAGACGCGCACGCTTGAGGGGCGTGTGGGGCAACCCGTGCAGGTTCAAGTCCTGTCTACCGCAATTCCCCCCTGTTTGAGGCTGTGATCTTTTGATCACAGCCTCATTTTTTGCGCTCCGTAGCTCGACTCTCCAGAGTCGAGACTGACGCACTACTCGACTCTGGAGAATCGAGTTCCGGAGCCACAAGGATGCCAAAATGACCACGGATTACATCAGCTTTGACTTCTCTGTGAACGAATTCTGTCGC
>JANOZG010000096.1:0-1656 GCA_031429275.1 Planctomycetota bacterium | reverse complement strand
TATAGAGAATGCCTGATTTGCTTTCGAACATGATTTATTCGCCAGTTGGTTTTTGTTGTTAACTATGTGTCTTGAGCATCTGTTGATCATCTCGCTTAACCCATAGCCCGTCGTGTACGAGACGAAGCCTGGCCTGTCGGCCACGGGTTAAACGAACGGGTGAAACTACGTCGGCACCAAAGCACCACTCTTTTCTGGTGCCGCAACAGGGACTGCCTTGAAGGTCAGCCAGATGTTGGTGAGGAACGCAATCAGCCCGCCGAACATTGCGAGGCCAGCAACAACTCGCAGAACCCAGAATCCGTAAGAGAATTCCACCGATGCATCCCATGGTTCCAAAGATGCCCAGGACCAGCCTTGGAACAGCCCCAGCAGAATCAAGTCAGCTGCCATCACGAACAATCCCACCGTAGACAGCCAGTAATGCCATTCGCACAAACTTCGGCTTGCCCAATCGCGGCCCAGCAGACGAGGGAACAAATATGTCATCATCCCCATGATCCACATTGAGAACACGCCAAACATCACCATGTGAGCATGTCCAACAACCCAATCGCTGAAGTGAATGATTTTCTGAAACGTTAAAGTGACCTGGAAAGAACACTGCAGGCATGTCAGGAAGTAGTAGATCATTCCGGTGTAGAACCAACGAATCGGCATGTTCGTCTTCACAACGCCAGCGTTGCCCCAGATCGATCCAAAGAAGTTGATGATCACAGTCGTCACAACCAACTCTACCGCGATCGTTGAGACCACAGCTCCATACTGCAGAAACATAGGTATCGGCGTGTACAGAAAATGGTGAATCCCCTGCAGCGGATAAAAGAACGCCAGCCCCCAGAATCCGACAAGCGAAAGTCCATGACTCCAGATCGGTCGCTTCAGCAGAATTGGCACGAAGTAATACATCAGCCCCCAGCCGAGCGGTGTGACAAACAAACCAACAAGGTCATGAATAAACAACCCGCCGACGGCTCCGGCACTTGTTCCGCAGACAAGGTATTCTGGCACAAAGTTCCCCATGGCATACGTCAGGAAGGTCCAGACGAATGCTGCAAGGAAGTACCATAGACTCACATACATCGGCCCTTTCATGCGAGCAATCGGCGTCATGAAATTGATCGCAACAAGCAACAGGCCAACCTGAGCAAGCGGGTCAATCCAGACAGGAGTTTCACCCCATTCGAGTCCCTGAGCTTCCCCGCCAAGAATTCCGATGGCCGTCGCACCGACGACAACCTGCCACGCCCCATAGATGAACCATGACAATTTCCTGTTGGCAACTGGCTGCAAAGTCAAACGCGGAATCGCCCAATGCAGGCAACCCAAAAACCCGTTCGCCAGAAATCCGTATGCGACGGCATTCGTGTGCAGCATTCGCCAGCGACCTGGCGAGAACAGCTCAATGCCGTTGAGCGGATTGTGTCGGATCAGTTGCATTGCGACGAGCAGTCCGGCCAGCATTGATGTCGTCAGAAAGATCAACGCCGTGATGAAGTAGAATTTGACGATCTTTTCATCGACAAGATCCTTGTGCGTTTTGTGATCGTGCGTGATTTCGGCTGTTGTCATATTTGTAGATTTCAAGGAAGGAAAGAAACCTCAGGCGAGCGGCTGGGCGTCAGCCCTCCGTGCGTCTCAAATCTCGATGCAATT
>JANOZG010000095.1:0-13795 GCA_031429275.1 Planctomycetota bacterium | reverse complement strand
GGGAATTGATAGGTCACCATCGCAGCTTTCGGGAAGGACTCTTTGTTGAGCTCGTTCTTCTCGTTCAAAGTTCCATCGTGAGTCGTCGTTGCTTCAACCGACATCGGCGAACCCAGTTTGAGTGCCCATACGGGATGATCGATGATGTGACAGCCCATATCACCGAGTGCCCCGGTGCCGAAATCCCACCAGCCTCGCCAGCCGAACGGAGCATACGCCGGGTTGTAGGGACGTTCCTGAATCGGGCCGAGCCACAGATTCCAGTCGAGCGTTTTTGGGACCAGAGGAGTTTCCACTGGTCGGCCGATCCCCTGCTTCCAAAGCTTGCCGGCTCGATCTGACCAGACATGGACTTCGCGGACGTCTCCAATGATGCCGGCTTGAATCCACTCATTCGTCAGCCGCGCGCCTTCAGTGGCGTGGCCCTGATTGCCCATGGACGTCATGACCTTTGCGGCCTTCGCGGCTTTAGTAAGTTCCCGACATTCGAAGAGAGTGTGAGTCAAAGGCTTCTGACAATAGACATGCTTGCCGGCTTTGATGGCGGCCATTGATGCCACAGCATGAGTATGATCGGGCGTACCAACGTTCACGGCATCAATGTTGCCTGCTTCTTTATCGAGCATCTCGCGGAAATCTCGATATCTCCTCGCTTTGGGATGGGCGTTGAAAGATCCTGCGGCTCGTTCATCATCGACGTCGCAGAGGGCGACGTAGTTGGCTCCGAGTTTCGTGAACGTGGCAATGTCACCGCCGCCCATTCCTCCTGCACCGATCCCAGCGATTTGAAGTTGCTCACTGGGAGCAGTGTATCCCGGTCCGCCGAGCACATGCCGCGGGACGATCGTAAAACTGAACGCAGCCGATGCTGCCGCAGAGATGAATGTACGACGACTGCAACGCGAACCTTGAGACGCTGGTTTTCGTGGGCTAGCCATGACAACTCCTGAGAACATGGTGAGGTGGAACCAGCACCAGCGATCTTCTTGTCCGCACGCGTGAGCTGGCAGCAGTAATCCGGAAGAGGCAGACTAACGAACGAGAAGGGTATGAACAATCGATAGGCGAGTTTGCACGTGTCTTGGTTGGCAGTTTGATGATGGAAAAGAAGGATGCCGATCAGGCTCCCATCAGTTGACTTGACCCTTCAGAAACTCCAGCACGTCGGCCATTTGTTCGACAGTGACGTCACGTTCAATGCCTTCCGGCATCAGAGATTTGTTTGTCGTCTTGAAATCTTCAATGTTACTCCGGATGATTGTTTCTTCTCGACCTTCGGGCTGACGTAAGGTAATCGAGTCCGTTGACTCAGCCTTCAGCAGGCCGTTAAACGTGCGGCCGTCGGTTGTCACGACTATGTATTCCGTGAACTGCGGATCAACTCGGCGATTCGGGTCGAGAATGTCGTACAACAATGCATCCCGCGCACGCGCGCGGGTGTCGCTGATGTCGGGGCCGACGTTGTGGCCGATGCCGTTGATACGGTGACATTTGCTGCACGTCTTTTCATATACGGCAGCACCTCGCCTGGCGTCGCCTTTCAAATCGAGAGATTTAGCATATTGATCGGCGACCTCTTTGCGATTCGCAGAAACGTTTCCACCGAAGAGCTGAATCGCAGTGTTGCGAATTGCCTCATCGGGATGTTTCAGCAGGATCAGACGTTGATTGATGGACACAGCGGATGGAGAAATGTCACTCGCAACCATCTTGTTCAACAGTTCCGATGCGCTTTCTTTACGCATTAACAAAAGGTCCAGTGCAGATGAACGTGACTGAGGCTTTAACTGATCCCAGTGTGACAGCACAATGCCCGAGAGTTCCGCTCGACCACTTCGGCGAGCGGCATTGATGGCGGCTTGCTGACATGAGGTCGATTCATTCGGCTGCAGCAATGTTTCCAAGGCCATAGTCAAGGCCTCCGGCGGAAGGTGCGACATCAGACCCATCGCGGAGATGCGATCGACATCGTTGTATTTGGGATCGACGGCAGTTTCGGCAGCCTGTTGCACAACCTTGGCCGTCGCATTCAAAGATTCCCTGAGTGATTCCGGCGGTGTCTGCAGTAATGCGGCGAGGCTTTTGGGGATCGCAGAGTTCTGACAACGCGGTAAACCGTCTGCCAGCCCTGTTACGAGTGCGGTTTGCCACCAAAGCCCAGATTGTTTGCTAGTACCAATCAGCGCGGCAAGTTTCTGAAGTTGCTCAAAATCGCCACGTGCCGCAGTGTTCAATGCAAGGCTTTTCAGGAATTCGGCATGCCCTTGGGCATCAGGCACCCGATGACCGGGCTGCTCGGAAAAGCTCCCCGTCGGCGGAGCGACGCGTGTACGGTACGCAACATCGGAGACTTCTGCGATTTGGTGGACGACAACTTCGGCGATGTCAGCGGCGAAATTCGGAGCCGCGATCAGTAACGCACGTTGCAGCCAAAAATCGTCGATACAACCTGGAACTGCGGTCAGGATTGCGGTTTTGGCTTCAGGAGCCGTTGTGTCCAGCGACAGAATCGCCTGCATGCGCACTTCGCCATCGGCATCATTGCATAACATCGACAGAACTTGCTGCAGTTCCGGATGCTGAGCAGTGTGTTGAGGAATCAGTTTCGCTGCATCGCGTCGCACGGCAGCTGTCACATCCTTCGACGCTGAAGCAAGATCAGGAGATTTCAGCAGTTTCAGGCCGTGCAGAGTCCAAAACGCATGGAGTCGGGCAAAGCCGCTTGAAGTGCCGTCATTCACAATTGCTCGAAGCGAAGATTCAGCGTCAACGCGATGTTGTTCCAGGATCAATCGCTGCCCAAGCATTCGGCACCAACCGTTGCTGTCGAGCAGCAGCTTCACAAGATCATCAGTCGATTCTGGCGGTTGAAATGTCTGAACCGTCGTCGGCGAATCAGGAACAACTCGCCAGATCCGACCCCGGTCTTCGCCAGCTCGCCAATCCATTTTTGCGGCAACATCATCAGGGACAAACTTTGGATGTTCGACCCAAAGCCGATACATGTCCGCCACGTACAGTGCACCTTCCGGCCCGGTTGCCAGGCTCGCAGGTCGGAACCACGTGTCGGAAGAAGCAAGGAAATCAGCCTTTTCGCGAGCCCGCCGTGCGGTCACTGTACCTCCCTGTGGTTCGAACACGGATCGCGTGATCAAGTGTCCTACCGGCTCGCAGGCAAATACGCTGTAATCGGAAGTAACACCGAAAAGGCCTCCGCGATACGCCGTTACGCCGCAGGCCGAAGTGTGAGTCCCCGCATGTGAGAGCCAATTGCTCTTCATGGTCACTAAGGGAAAGACCTGCGTGTTTTCACCTGCTGGGCCAACATCCGTGTGTCCGACAGAAACTCCGGCAAACGGATTGCGGCTGACCTGTGCCAGCGAAAGCACATCCGTCATGATCGGGTTACGATTGGAACTGAAGAACCGATGCCCAAAGTTATCGATCGTGTTCCCAAACTGCCCTGCGCCGGAGATCGCTTCGAACTGCATCGTCTCGGGATGAAATCGAAAATCGACGCGCGGAATTTCCACAGGCTCCTGTGTTTCGAATCCCGGCCGCAGACAGCGGACCTTACCATGACCATATGTCAGATAGACCCAACTGTCGAATCCCAATCGCGGGCAACCAATCTGCATTTGCGGATGAGCGGGCATGAATCCGTCAAACCAAATTTCGCGTTGATCTGCTGCGTTGTCGCCATCGGTGTCGGCGAGATAAACAATTTCGGTTTCTGTGCATGCCAGGATCCCCTCGCGAAATGCCATCAAACTATGGCAGAACTTCAGATGCTTTGCAAAAACCGTGCGATTGTCCATTTTTCCGTCGAGGTCTGTGTCTTCGAGGAGGACAATTTGCGACAGCGGCGGAGATGCCGGATCCTTTGGTCCGACCGGGTAGTCCGAGTATTCGACAACGAACATGCGGCCCTTGTTGTCAAATTCAATGGCGACCGGATCTTTGATCAGGGGTTCGGCAGCGACAAGTTCAATTCGAAAGCCAGGTTCGATCTGGAAGCAGGCCGCCGACTCCTCCGGCGACTTCGGCGGTTCAGTCGGCTGATCGATCCAGTGACGGCCACCTTGCTGGCGTTCGATAGATTGCACGAGGTCGGCAGGTGGCTGCGGGATGGCGATGCACGCAAAAATCAGGGCATTCAGCAACATCTGTGAACTCCGTAGGTAGAGCTTTGAACCGGCTCAGGCGAGGTCTTACTTTGGCCTAATCATAGTTATCTTGAGGTGCGTGCGAAAGTTGCGACCACCAATCCCGGTCGATTGTGAGGTCGTCACGCTGATACCGAATGTGGTGGTCATGGCTGTCGGGTCTGGAATTAAGACCGAATTCGAGCATCATGGCGCTTGAATCGAATGTACTTGGTTGACAGAATTCCAGTCCCGGCGGAGTGCCTTTCTTATCAAGATACGGTATTCTAGGGGGATTGTCATAGATGCGAATGAAATCCTGTGACGGCCCCAGTTGACTGTGGTGTGGGATATGATCTGTGTTTGTGGACGTACTTTGGCGAGAATCTTGTTTCCATATTTTGAAGAGTCCGAGGGCTGCAAATGAAGTTTCTTGAAGGACATACGGTCGGCATTGACCTGGGTACAACTTATAGTGCAATTGCAATGCTGGATCATGACGGCAATCCAATTGTGTTAAACAATGCCGATGGCCGTCCAATTACTCCGTCGGTCGTATTGCTCGACGAAGATCGCGTGGTCGTCGGACCATCTTTTGAACGTATTGCTGTTGCCGATCCTAAGTCGATCGTGGAAGCAATCAAACGCGAAATGGGAAATAAGAATTTCTTCGTTGTCTATCAAAACAAGAAACTGACGCCTGAATTCATTTCCGCATTGATCCTGAAGAAAATGAAGCAGGATGCTGAAAAAATCATCGGGCCAATTGCTAACGCAGTCATCACGGTGCCTTATTACTTCAATGACATTCGTCGTAAAGCAACACAGGATGCCGGTCGCATCGCCGGCCTGAACGTGATCGACATCATCAACGAACCAACAGCGGCAACTCTGGCATATGCGTGGAGTCGCGGTGAATTGGGTCGAGCGGATCTGAAAGCAGATGAGCGAACCATTTTGGTCTATGACCTTGGGGGCGGTACTTTCGACGTGACCGTTGTCCGCTACACACCGACAAGCTTCCGCGTACTTGCAACGGACGGGGACGTAATGCTCGGAGGTTTGGACTGGAGCAAGCGACTTTCAGATCACCTGGTAGAACAGTTCAAACGCAAATTCAATGTCGACCCAAGCGCCGATGCTGAATCGATGCTGGCGTTTCACCAGGAAGCGGAAGATGCAAAACGCGATTTGAGTACTAAGACTCAGGTGCCAATCAGCGTTTACTACAAGGGAAATACGCTGTCCGTTTCATTGTCGCGTACGGACTTTGAACGCATGACAGCCGACCTGCTGCAACGTACGAAGGACACGACAGAATTGGTGCTTCAGCAAGCTGGTGTCACGCCGGAAATGCTGGACGAACTGGTCTTGGTCGGTGGTTCGACCTACATGCCAGTAGTCGAACAGATGTTGCGGGAAGTCTGTCGCAAAGAGCCATCTCGTGCATTGGCTCCAGAACGAGCGGTCGCGGAAGGGGCTGCGATTCATGCGGCAATTCTGCAGGCTCGAAACGGAATCAATACCGGTGGAATCGTGGACGCAGTCCAGAAGCGTCTGAACTCCGTCAGGACGACCGACGTGAATTCGCACTCTCTGGGCATCAAGATCAGCGATCCAAAGGATCGAACTCACAAGATCAATCACATCATGATCCCGAAGAACTCGCCTGTACCCAATAGCGTCAAGCAGCGATTCGGCACCAATAGTGATGGTCAGGCTCGAATTCACGTCGAGATCCTGGAAGGCGACGCAGTTGATCCAGCAGCATGTGAACTGATTGGTGATTTCCGCGTGTTCAATTTGCCGTCAAGTTTGCCGAAGGGATCTCCGATCGAGATTACGTATTCGTATGACGCGTCCGGCCGTATCAATGCGACGGCCATGGAAATGACGGGCAAGAATTCGGCGAGTGCCGAAATCGTTCGCGATGGCGGCATGAAGGAAACCGAAATCAAAGACGCACTTGCAACTCTGTCAAACCAGTACGAAGTGGAATAGTTTGTAAACGCAATTCTGCAATCGACAACAGCCGCCGAATTCGAAAGAATTCGGCGGCTGTTTTATTTGTATCATTCAGCAGGAATCAAACATGCTAACCCTTGCGGACGTTATGCGGGATCTGGAACGACTGGGCACAGAGCAGACTCGAAAGACCTTTGCCCGTCACGGTGCTCCCGTTGATCAGATGTTTGGTGTCAAAGTTGGAGATTTGAAGACGATTGTCAAGAAGATCAAGGGACATCAGAGCCTTGCGTTGGAGCTATATGACACTGGAAACAGCGACGCCATGTACCTTGCCGGCTTAGTGGCCAACGGCGCATTAATGACAAAGAAACAGCTGGAATCCTGGGCTAAGAAAGCCACGTGGCACATGATTTCAGATTACACGGTCCCATGGGTTACATGCGAAAGTCCATTCGCAGCGGAGTTGGCTCAAAAATGGATTGATGCCAAACAACCAGCGATCATGTGCAGTGGTTGGACGACGTGGTCCGGAATTGTGGCGATGCAAGCCGATGAACAACTGGACCTTGCGGTGATCGAATCACTGCTGCGTCGGGTAGAAGATCATGTTCATTCCAGTCCGAACCGAGTTCGTTACACGATGAACGGATTTGTGATCTCTGTTGGCGGGTACGTTTTGCCCTTGCAGAAGAAGGCAAAAGACACCGCAAAGAGGATTGGAAAAGTTCATGTGGACGTTGGGCAAACGGACTGCAAAGTACCGAACGCACTGGAATACATCGACAAAATGATCGCCCGCGGCAACGCAGGCAAGAAACGCAAAACGATCAAGTGCTGAGATTGCGATCGTCGATGCCAATTCTCGCGTCAGCGAAGGTACGGATGTACTGTCTGATCTTCACTCTGCCAACGAAACCTGCGCACGCAGCACGACAGAATCGGGCCTCGCCGAATTCAGGAACTTGCTGACGGGCAGATTCTTAAGACCGGAGAAAACCCTTTGATTTCAGCAACTTGATCACGGCATTTGCACATTCTTCAACTGACAGCTCGCCAGACTTTATCACAAGGTCAGGCGATTCAGGTACCTCGTAAGGCGCGGTGACGCCGGAGAATTCAGCCAGCTTGCCGGCATCGGCCTCCGTGTATTTGCCTCGTGGATCGCGTTCGCGACACAGTTCGACCGGAGCATCAACGTAAACAGTCAGGAACCTTTCCGTGCCAATGACTCCAGCCACTTTGTTGCGTACCGTAGCATTTGGAGCGACGAATGCCGCGATACAAATAAGACCGGCATCGTTCAGAATATGAGCAAGGTATGCCGACCGGCGCAGGTTCTCTGATCGTTCCTCGAAACTGTAACCAAGGTCCTTGCTCAGACCACGGCGAACCTGCAGCCCGTCCAGCACAGTTACTGCTCGTCCGCTGTCGAATAGCTTGCGTTCAACAGCTTTGGCAATGGTTGTCTTGCCGCTGTTTGTGATGCCGGTCAAGAGCACTGTGACAGGCTTCTGACCATAGCGAGCTTCTCGTTCCACGGCGGTGACTTCATTGAATGCACCATCCTGCCTGGCATCTTCCTCGGCAGGAATGTCGACTTCCCATGCAGCCAGCTTCTTTCCACTGGTGCTGCGGTCAAGAATCATACCGGCAGCGACGGTGGCGTTTGTGATCCGGTCAATCAGAATCAAGGCTCCGGTGGAGCGATTATTCTTATAAGGGTCGAAACAGACAGGTTCGTTCAACGACAACCGGCAACGACCAATTTCGTTCAGATTCAATTGCGGTGACGGACTGCTGCGAAGTGTGTTTACGTCGATGCGGTATCGCAGTGATTCGACGGCACCGGTGATCAGTTGAGCCGAGTGCTTTACAAGGTACGTCTTGCCGGGAACCATCGGTTCTTCCGACATCCAGACCAGCATGGCTTCAACAGCGTCTGACGTCGCAGGCACATTGCCGGGTTTGACAATCATGTCGCCACGGCTGGCATCCACTTCATCTTCAAACGTCAGCGTGATGGCCAAAGGCGCAAATGCTTCGTCGATGTTGCCATCGAAAGTGACAATCTCTTTGACGTGTGTTGTCTTCTTGCTCGGCATGATCATCACTTCATCACCCTTGCGAATGATTCCGGAAGCGATGGTGCCGCAGAAGCCTCGGAAATCCAGATTCGGGCGGTTGACCCACTGGACTGGCATGCGGAAGTCCTGCAGATTCCTGTCGGAACCGATGTAGACTGATTCCAGCCGATTCATGAGTGTACCGCCGTTGTACCACGGCATGTTTTCACTTCGATCAACCACATTGTCGCCATTGAGAGCAGACAGCGGAATGAAGTGAAGGTCCGGTAGATCAAGCCGTTGAGAAAACGCGCTGTAATCAGCGCAGATCCTGTCGTAGACTGTTTCGTCGAAATTGACGAGGTCCATTTTGTTGATAGCAATGATAACGTGACGAATGCCCAGCAGAGACACGATAAAGCTGTGCCGCTTCGTCTGAGTCATGACGCCGTGTCGAGCATCAATCAGGATGATGGCAAGGTCGGCAGAACTGGCTCCGGTCGCCATATTACGGGTGTATTGTTCATGGCCAGGCGTGTCCGCGATGATGAATTTGCGTTTGGCCGTACTGAAGTAGCGATACGCCACGTCGATGGTGATGCCCTGTTCGCGTTCTTCCTTCAGTCCGTCTGTTGCCAGTGACGGATCGAATTTGCCGCCGACGGCGCCTTGAGTCTTCGAGTCAGATTCGATTTTGGCGATTTCATCTTCGTAGAGCATCTTCGAATCGAACAGAAGTCGCCCGATCAGTGTGCTCTTCCCGTCATCGACGCTACCACACGTGATGAATCGCAGCAGCTGCTTTTGTTCGTGTTGCTTCAGATACGCTTCGATGTCCGTAGAGATCAGCTCGGATTTGTGCGACATGGATCTTGTGATTTACAAATGGTTAGGAGGTAAGGTCGGCGTTCGAATGAGGCCACGATTACCGATGAGAGTGTTCGAATAAATACAAGAGTGGAGATTCGCGGGATCGCCTAGAAGTATCCGCGTTCTTTTTTCTTCTGCATGCCTGAGCCGCCTTCATCCTTGTCGATGACTCGACCCTGGCGTTCGCTGGTGCGGGTAAGCAGCATTTCCTGAATGATTTCCGGAAGCGTGGTCGCCTCTGACTCAACAGCTCCGGTCAGTGGATAGCAGCCAAGGGTCCGGAAACGCACCATCTTTTCCATGGGCACTTCGCCGGGAAGAAGCTTCAAGCGGTCGTCATCCAGCATGATCAGCACGCCATCGCGTTCGACAACTTTCCGCTTGGCTGCTCTGTATAACGGAACGATTGGAATGTTTTCCAGATGGATATACTGCCAGACGTCCAGTTCCGTCCAGTTACTCAGCGGAAAAACGCGGATACTTTCACCCTTGTTCACTCGAGTGTTATAGATGTTCCACAGTTCCGGACGCTGGTTTTTCGGGTCCCAGCGATGCTTCTTGTCGCGGAATGAGAACACTCTTTCTTTCGCACGGCTCTTCTCTTCGTCGCGACGAGCTCCACCGAATGCTGCATCAAAGCCGTATTTATCCAAAGCGGCTTTCAGCGAATCCGTTTTCATCACCTCGGTGTGCTTTTCGCTATTCTCAAAAGGATCAATCTTTAGCTTCAGGCCTTCCTCGTTGATATTCACGAGAAGCTCCAGGCCCAATACCTCGCGAATCATATGATCGCGGAAAGTGATCATCTCTTTGAACTTCCACGTTGTATCGACGTGCAGCAAAGGAAAAGGCGGCTTGGCGGGATAAAATGCCTTCAGAGCCAACTGCAGCATTACCGCTGAGTCTTTGCCTATAGAGTAAAGCATCACGGGATTTTTGAATTCCGCAACAACCTCTCGGATGATGTGAATGCTTTCAGCTTCGAGTTGTTTCAGGTGGGTTAGGTTGTAATCGCTCATTGTCTCTCGGGAGCCGACGTTCTGTTGGTTAGGTTATGGCGAGTTTAAAGCGAACACTGATGTTCACTAAGTTTCGAATCGAAGTTTTTCCAATCGATCCGACGGGCACAATTGTCTTTCTCAACGGTGTGAACACCATGCAAATGCGACGAGTTCTATTGAAATTATGGCAGGAAGATCAGTTGCAATCTACCTCTCTTTTGCTGGTTAGAAAAGCTCAGTTCAGCGAGCTATTTTGGGTGAAGCGTGAATCCATCACAGCATAAAAGATGGGCGTTTTCGAGTTTTGCCGGAATCGGAAGCGTTCGACGCTGCTGTTGATCATCATCAATTCATGCTCCACGCGTTCTAGCATGAGGTGTCGCGAGTCACGGTTTGATTTCGTAGGGTGTGACAAGCGGAGCGCGGGCACACTTCGGCCTTGAGATGGTGTGCGTGCGCTCCGCTTGTCACACCCTACGGGAACTTGAGTCCCGCAAAATCGGCCGCGTGAAGCAACTGCGATTGGGACTCCAGTGAATCCCATTGCACTGTGTTTTTTGCCGGTTTGTGGGGCTGACGGCCGAGGGCCAGCGTGCTTTCCTCCAAAAACCGAAGTAAATTGGGAGCGTTCCGTTCGGAACAATTGGAATTTTCGAGATTCGTGGAACTTCGATCTTCGAAAAGTCGTCAAACAGACCAGTCGAAGGCCGCAAAATCCTGTTCTGCGGGGCAACAAGTGGTGTTCAAACGGGACAAACCGCGCCTTTCCCGGAATTGCGGCGGTTAGATGCTGCAAAATTGGTTGACGAGACTGCGAATCTGCTGCTACGTTTGCCGAATTGCTGTCTCCTGTCGAATGTCCTTTCCGGCAAACCATACTCATATCTGCAAATAAATCGAGGCGAAACATGGCGGAACCAATCAGCGCATGGGGCATTGACATAGGTCAGGCGGGCCTGAAGGCAATGAAGCTTCGTGTCACCGATGATGGTGAACGGGTGGTCGCTGCGGCCTTTGACTACATCCCTCACCCGAAGATTCTCAGCCAGCCAGACGCGATCCCGGAAGAGTTGATTCGCGAGGCGATGAAAACGTTCCTTGAACGGAACAAGATCGAAAATGATCTGATTGCCATCAGCGTGCCAGGTCAAAGTTCACTGGCGAAGTTCATCAAACTGCCGCCGGTGGAATCCAGCAAAGTCGCTGAGATTGTCAAGTACGAAGCAAGGCAGCAGATCCCGTTCGATCTGAATGATGTGATCTGGGACTATCAACCGATTGGTGGTGGAGTCGAAGAGAGCGGCTTCATGCTGGAAGCTGAAGTTGGCTTGTTCGCGATGAAGCGAGATCTGGTGTACGACGCTCTGAAACCGTTCATCAACAACGGCAAAGAAGTCGAAGTCGTCCAGATCGCGCCGCTGGCTCTGTATAACTATCTGTCTTATGACGTGCTTGGATTCCGGAAGACTGCTGAAACACCAGAGCCTCCTGCGGCTGAAGATTACTACGTTATTCTGGACATGGGTGCAGACAACACAACGCTGCTCGTATCCAACGGACGCAGTATCTGGATTCGTAATGTTCCGATCGGCGGCAACCATTTCACTCGAGCTCTGACTCGTGAAATGAAGCTCACATTCGCCAAAGCCGAGCATCTCAAGTGTAATGCCACAAAGGCACCGGATCCCAAGGCTGTATTTCAGGCCATGCGGCCTGTGTTTAACGATTATGTCTCCGAAATCCAGAGATCGATCGGCTTCTTTGGAAGCGTAAATCGCTCAGCAAAAATCCGTAAAATCATCGGTGTAGGCAATGGTTTTCGCCTTGCTGGTTTACAGAAGTTTTTGCAGCAGAATCTGCAGTACGAAGTGGAACGACTGGAAAGCCTGGAAGGTGTCACTGGCGACGCCGTACTTACAGATCCGCTCTTCATCGACAATATGATGACGTTTGCCGTGCCTTACGGTTTGGCCCTGCAGGCGATTGGCAAGACGCGTATTCGCACAACACTGTTGCCGCCTGAAATTGCTATGGATCGAAAGATTCGCAGCAAGAAGCCATGGGCGATTGCAGCTGCAGCAGGATTACTGCTGGCGATGGGTGTCAGCACGATGGGCAATGCGTCAGTGCTGCGATCGTACAGCACGGAACGATGGGACGAGCAGCAGAAACTTGTCGACAACGTGCAAAGTCAAATCTCTACCCAAAAAACAGAATTTGGCGCAACTGAAGGTGAACACAAGAAGATCATTGAAAACATGAATCGTCTGGTGGCACCACTTGAGAAACGTGCAATCTGGATGGAACTGTTCAAGGCCGTGAATGAGTGCATGCCACGTGATGTGGACAATGCGTTGGATGAATCAGACATCACCCTGCAGAATAAGATTCGAATCCAGTCGTTCACGACGATGAGGACTGCTGACGTGTCCGCGTGGCACAAGGCTTTTGCCGATGCCAAGCCAGAATCGATGCTGGAAGATTTCGATCCACGCGATCGAAAGGCGCCAGAGAAGAAAGAAGGCTATATCGTTACGCTGAAGGGCTTCCATCTGCACAACAACGAAAAAGCTGACCTGCTGGACAAGGAAAGAAGCTATCTCGAAAAGACTCTGCTGAAGAATCTGCGGCAGTGGGAGTTGAATTCGGGCGGAGTCTCAGTGCCGGTCGGTAAGATTGGAATTTCGCATCCGATTCTGGCGTTTTCGCTGACAAACAGAGTCCAATACGATCCAAATCAGCGTGCTGGCGCTCAATTAACCGGCGGGTCAGGAGGAGCCGGTGGTTACATGGGCGGCATGAGCGGATACATGGGCGGCGAAGAAGGATCAGGTATGCCCGGTGAGGCGGGCGGGCGAATGATGGGCGGCGGAATGATGGCTGGCGGCGGCTATCCGGGCGGAGGCAGCGGTTATCCTGGCGGAGGCGGAGAAAGCGAAGGCATGACTGGAGGTTCTGGATATCCAGGCGAAGGTGGTGGATATCCGGGTGGTTCCAGCAGTTATCCAAGCGGCAAAGCTGGGGTTGGTGGTGGTGCCGGTGTAGTGACTGGAGATCAGATCGCACTCAAAGGGCCGTTGCTGGCGGGCGATGAAAAGGAAAAAATCCGCATCATCGACAGAACGGACTTCGTGGTGCAGTTTGTCTGGATTCCGACACTGGAAAAAGATCGTCCGGGCACAGATCCACGTCCTCCGGTTACCGAAGAAGAAGCGGCGGCAGCAGCAGCAAAAAAGAAATAGTATAGAATTCCTGATTGAATCTGACCTGTCTTGAGTGTGTTTGTCTGGAGCTGATGTCATGGAAAAACTTCAACCGTTTTTGAAGCAGAAATACTGGATCTGTTTTGGACTGTCCGTGATTTTTGTCCTCTTCGGGTGGTGGAACGCGAGCGGCGATCTGGCTACAAAAACGACGGACAGGAAAACATCTGTCGAAGGTTCGTTCAGCAAGGCAGCCCAGGGTGCCAGTGATCCAAATGAAACATGGGTCGCTGGTGGCAAGAAAGAGAATGAAGAAGACAAGGGGGCATATAAGACCGCTTCACTTCAACTTTGGAAACGCCAGCAAACGGCCCGCGAATGGCCAGAGCAGATCCGCAGTGAAATGCAGAAAATTAAGTATTTTGCGGATGTCCCGTCAAAAGAAACTCGCGAACGCTGGGCATCAATTTATCGAACCCAGATTGAAGATCTGCTGAAGATAGTTCAGCCGTTCAATCGCGAAACGGGTGAAGGACTGGTAGTCG
>JANOZG010000094.1:0-2519 GCA_031429275.1 Planctomycetota bacterium | reverse complement strand
GATGGCAATGAATACAACTTTTTGCCACGTCGCCTTCGTAGTTGAGACGACTCGTAAACTTGTCTTTCAGCGCTGGGAAATCTTCGGGATGATTGAACAGAGGAGCTGGACCAGTCTTGTTTTTCAATGCTGCTGCGTTGTTCGGATAATTCTGGTGCAGTACCAAAGCCCCGGTGAGTGCGTCGGCCAGACCCTTCAACGAGACATCACCGATCCAGTCCGTTCTGTGTGACCGCGTTCCGAAACGGCCGTAGATCGTACGGTCAGCGCTGAGCATAAACACGGCAAAGGACTGGTCCGTGTCATATTGAAACAGCGAAAGATCCAGCCCGTTGGTGGAGACGATTCGTACGCAGACAAATTTTTCGAGCAGCGGACGAAGAACGGGGTCACGATCGACGAGTTCGTCGTCAAGTTTCACGCATTCTTCGCACGGAATGCAACGCAGGACAACAAGGAGAGGCTTTCCGGACTCCCTGGCAACTTCGAAAGCTCGCGATAGATCGTTGTAGATCCAGAATCCTTCGGATGTCACTTTTTGACGATCTTCACGCACCTTCTGATCGCGGGTTTTCTTTTCCTGAGCAGACACGGAAGAAGCTGCTATCAGAAACATCGCAGCGATGGTAAAGATTATTCGATTCATCTTGAGAACTTTCGCGACGAATTGCGAGACATAGGATCGTACCGTGGGGGAGTCTACCGTTTCTCCACCTCACTGTCAGGTGACGCTGGTGCTGGTGCGGAAATCAAAGTTACGTTGCTGCGAATATAGGAATTCGGGACGGGGCCCGGTTCGCAAACGTCCATGGTCGCGTCGTAAAAATCCAGTTTTCCAATAATTCGTCCAAGGGATGGCAGCAGCCCCAGCACTTGCTGACCGATCTGAATGGCTTTCGCCTGATTGTCGCTCGCATCCGCTTGGGCGGCGCCAAGCATCATCGGAGCCATTGTGCCAAGCATCTGCATCGTTTGCGACATCGCGCGAGTGTTTTCACCAGTGTTGGTGAAGCTGATTGATTGCACCGGCCCTTCGATCGACAATCCGAATTCCTTGAAACGATCTCCCTCCGCCCACGAAGCCGCCTCACCTTTTTTTGTCGCAAGCACAGATTCTACTGCGGAGGCCTTTGAGGCGAGAATCATCCAGCCATCATGAAAACCAATGACGGGGGCAATCTGTGCTATCGCGAATGCACCAGAATCGATTTGCTGAAATCCATCGAGGCCGGGAACATCTTTCATCGACAGACCTTGCTGCGCGACGGCAGGGATTTCAGCCAACGCATTGATTCCCCGATGCACCAATTCTTGCACGTGATCTGGCTGAGTACATCGCAGCATTAAGACAGTGTCCGATTGTTTGCCGAACATGGTGACCGGACCAGGCAGAGAGATCGAAACATATTCACCGGTAAACGACTGAAGTATGTCGTCTCGCAAATGCACATCGTGCTGATTCTGGAAATCGGAAAAATGATCCAGTGCGGGAGCTGCCTCTGGAAATAGCGTTGGGATTTCCTTCATCAGCCAGTCGTAAAGCGGCAACAGGCGGACGCCGTTGTTGATAGAAAAACCAACGGCATCTTCGGGAACAAAGCTCTTCCAGTCTTCGAAAGCCGTTTGCTCGGCGACCATTCTGCCGACGGCTTTGTCTGTGAGATTTTCCGTCAGCTGACCGAAGCTCGCGGTCCGCTGTGCAAAACCCTCCGTGTATTGCACGCTGATTTCGTGGTCGAAGACGCTGCATTGGTTAATCAATTCTTTCAGAAGCCCCGTAATCCGTTCCACCTCCGGCTGGTCCTGACTCATACGGTTGATGAAATCAGGAATCTGATGGAATTGCTGAAACATCAGTTTGCCATCCACAAACACCATTCCGTCTTCTGGCGCTGGCAGTTTCTGTAATGCGGCGACGACGCGAGGATCGTCGAATTTGGATTCCGCTGATGGATTGGAGAGCAGTTCAAGCCCTGTCTTTGCAAATTTCAGTGAAGTCGTAAACACGAACACGTCGCCCTGCACACCGATCGCTGGCTGAAAGGTGATTGGTGCTTCTGCTGGCATTTGAAGAAACTTCATTTCGACCCCAGCGACATTCTCTGTCGCCATTGGGAGTTTTCCTTCGGTAGCGGAGGAAGCCAGAGTCAAAAGATTCTCCATGGCTTGTCGCAGAGATTCTGCACCGCCATCCGGAATTCGTACTATCACCAGATGTAAGGCCGTCGGACCTTCCATCTTTTGAGCGTACATGATTTCCTTTGCGTCGCGGAGCTTATTCCAGTCAACTGGGGCGATGGCATTTTGAAGAGCAGTCTTGATGGTCAGGAACTGCTGAGCATCCCCGTCGGCAAGATGACTCTGCAGAATGTGCAAAGACTTTTCGAAGATCTTCGACTTTTCAATTTCGTCGAAGACAGCCTGTTGGTGCCCCTTCATGTAATCGCGTTCGGGATTCTGTGTTCCCCATACGGCGATATACGCATCGACAGGAGCTGCGTCGCGAAGGTCATCGGCAA
>JANOZG010000093.1:0-14134 GCA_031429275.1 Planctomycetota bacterium | reverse complement strand
TGGTTCTTCCATAATAGAATCCGCCACGAGTGAAGTCTCACTCTCGGAGTTTTCTCGCGATCGCATCGAACCGCGACCTTTGCCGGATGAGCGACTCTTCGCGCCTGGAACCTGTCCCTGAAATTCGGACTCAAACAACCCCGCTGAATCTGCGGGGCGAGCTGAGGAACCAGACAGGCTGAAACCTACTGGATCTACGAAGTACTTGGCGACTGAATCTTTGACCTTCTGGTCCTGTGAAACCAGCCACATCACCATGAAGAACGCCATCATCGCAGTTACGAAGTCCGCGTAAGCAACTTTCCATGCACCACCGCCACCAGCCATGATGAGATTCTCCTTCGAGTCGTGAAGAGTGAAGTGAGCAGCGAATAGGGAATAGTCGAAAGCTTCACACTGAAAACTGAAAACTCTGCCCCGCTATTTCTGTGCATCCACTTCTTTAAGCATCTCATCCAGTTCTTTACTTGTCGGGCGAACCCCTGTGCCGCAGCCTCGACGCACATTATCCATGACCGCTCTTGGAGATCCGCCAGCCGCAAAACCGACGATAGCGGCTGCGATTGTTTTCTGTAACGCGGCTTCGGCGTGGCCAAGTCCATCCATTGCACCGGCCACAGGTCCGACGAGTCCGTATGACATGAGAATCCCAAGGAAAGTACCCACCAGAGCCGCACCGACCTTGTGACCAATTTCTTCCACTGGGCCGCCGATGGCTCCCATCGTGACCACAATCCCAAGAACCGCCGCAACAATCCCGAACCCTGGTAAACCGTCCGCAGTGCGTGTCAAAGCCGAGACCGCATCGTGATGTTCGCTTTCGAAGACATGGATCTCAGTATCGAGCAACGCCTGGAGTGTTGGGCCATCGTTTCCTTCCATCGCTCCCTGAAGTGCGCCGCTGACAAATTCCATTAAGTGATGATCGTTGGCAATTTTCGGGTATTTCTGAAACGTTGCGTGGTTGTGACCTTCGGCGAGGACAGATTCCCACGCCAACATGCCGTCTCTTCTGGCCACTCTGAAAAGCTCGTAGAGTAGCTTAAACGCCTGGACATAGGTCTGTTTTCCAACATTACCTCCCTTGAGCAACGTGATGAGCCCTTTCATGACGTCTTTGAGCACCTTTGGCGGTGAACTGCAGATCATGGCTCCCAGCGCGGCCCCGCCAATCGTGACGATTTCGGACGGGTGAATTAACGAATGCATGTGGCCACCGGCCATCGAAAACCCGGTCAAAACCGAGGCGATTACGACAATGATTCCCACGATCGGCAGCATTGAAGGCACTCTCATTAAAGCCATGTGACGGCGCGCAGAACCAGCGCTGTTCTCGGCGGGATATCGAGTGCGATATAATGCACTTGCCTTCAAAACGACTGTTTTCGGCAATGATTGCCGGTTTTAAAGCGACTTCCCAGCAATACCGTCACGTCTGCATCGGGGCAAATACCCAGTATCGCGTTCTTTTGAGAGAATTGAGTGCGTTTCAGCCCCCCCATTGAATGGGTTTGCATTCGATCCTACAATCCGCCGCCATTGGGAATCTGGGTAAATCTCACCCTGTGACAACGACCCTCCAAAAACGAACATCCCATCTGTGAGATGTTCATCCATATGCCAAGTGTTAGAAATTCATCTCTGGGGATACGAATGTTGGATCAGGCTGTTCTAGATAAAGTTTCGGGGATTGCTCCGGAAGAGCTTGATGATTGGTACGATTCGCTTGAAGACATCCTGCACCGTTATGGTCCTGAGAAACTTCGCGAACTGCTCGTTCACCTTCAGGAGCGTGCGTACGCCCGCGGCGTGATGCTGCCGTTTACGGCAAATACCCCTTATATCAACACGATTCATCACACGGATCAGGTGAAATTCCCGGGCAACCGGGAAATGGAACGTCGCATCAAGAGCTTCGTCCGGTGGAATGCCATGGCGATGGTGGTTCGCGCATATCAAAAGGGTGGTGGCGTCGGCGGACATATTTCGACATTTGCTTCTTCAGCAACTCTGTACGAAGTGGCACAGAATCACTTCTTCCACGGTCGTACGGCCGATCATACTGGAGACATGGTTTATTTTCAGGGCCACGCCTCGCCCGGAATGTATTCACGCGCATTCCTCGAAGGTCGATTAACTGAAGAGCATCTCGATAATTTTCGACGCGAACTGCCCGCTGGCACAGGATTGTCGAGTTATCCGCATCCATGGTTAATGCCAACGTTCTGGCAGTTTCCAACGGTTTCGATGGGTCTCGGACCAATCTGCTCGATCTATCAGGCTCGCTTCCTGCGATACATGGAACATCGCGGACTAGTCGATACGTCGAAGTCTCGCGTGTGGGCCTACTTGGGCGACGGCGAATGCGACGAACCGGAATCACTTGGTGCGTTGACTTTGGCGTCTCGGGAGAATCTGGACAACCTGACGTGGGTCATCAACTGTAACTTACAGAGACTCGATGGTCCTGTTCGAGGCAACGGCAAGATTATACAGGAACTGGAGGCGGCCTTCCGCGGCGCTGGATGGAACGTGATCAAAGTTGTCTGGGGAACAGATTGGGATGCGTTGCTGGACAAGGACGAAGACGGCAAGCTGGTTAAACGTATGGGCGAGGTCGTCGACGGTCAGTACCAGAAGTACACCGTGTCCGACGGAGCTTACATTCGACAACACTTCTTTGGTGCTGATCCTGACGTACTCAAGATGGTCGAGCATCTGTCAGATGAAGTGATGCAGAACATTCGTCGTGGTGGTCACGATCCGGAAAAAGTCTACGCGGCTTATCACGCAGCAGTGAATCATAAAGGGGCTCCGACTGTGATTCTCGCGAAGACCGTGAAGGGCTACGGTCTCGGCGATGCGGGCGAAGGCAAAAATGTTGCTCACAATGCCAAGAACGTCGCAATGGAACCACTTCGCGGCTTCCGAAATCGTTTCAATATCCCAGTCAGCGATGCAGATCTCGAAAAACTGCCGTACTACAAGCCGGCAGACGGCAGCCCGGAAATGGTCTACCTGCGACAGAAGCGCGCCGCTTTAGGTGGTTTCGTTCCTGTCCGTCACGCTTGTGCGGAAACGTTGGAAGTGCCAGAGTTGACGGACAAGGCATTTCAGGGCAAGGGGTTGGTTCCCGGAAGCGATGGAGCGGCCGGATCTACCACTGGAGCGCTCGGCAATATCCTTCGCGGATTGGTTCGGCATAAGGGTGTTGGCAAACGCATCGTTCCAATCATTCCCGACGAAGCCCGAACATTCGGAATGGAAGACTTGTTCTCCATGTGCGGGATCTATTCCAGCAAGGGACAGCTTTATGAGCCTGTCGATGCTGGCAAATCGATCTATTACAAGGAAGCAAAAAACGGCCAGTTGCTTGAGGAAGGCATTAACGAGGCTGGTGCAATGAGTTCTTTCATTGCGGCCGGTGCTGCCTATTCCAATCTCGGCATGAACATGGTGCCGTTTTACGTTTACTACTCAATGTTCGGTTTCCAGCGAGTCGGCGACCTGATCTGGTGTGCGGCGGATACTCGTTGCAAAGGCTTTCTCTGTGGGGGCACGTCTGGACGAACAACTCTGAATGGCGAAGGCCTGCAGCACGAAGACGGTCACAGTCAATTGATGGCAACCACGGTGCCGTCTCTGCGAGCTTATGATCCAGCGTACGGATATGAATTGGCCGTGATTGTTCAGGATGGCTTGCGTCGCATGTACGCAGAAGGCGAAGAGATTTTCTACTACCTTTCTGTTTACAACGAAGATTACGCTCAGCCAGCATTGCCTGATCGCGGTGAAGTCATTGATGGCATCATTCGCGGAATGTACCGCTTGAGTTCAACTGACGGCGGCGAAGGACAACGTCATCGTCCACAGTTGTTCGGCAGTGGCACAATCCTGCGTGAAGCCCTTCGAGCTCAGCAGATTTTGAAGGAAAAATACAATATCGGCACAGATGTGTGGAGCATTACTAGCTACAGCGAACTCCGTCGTGACGCGATGGATTGCCAGCACTGGAATGATCTGCATCCCGGACAGACTCCGCGTCGAAGTTATCTTGAAGAAACGCTCGACAACGTTACTGGTCCGTTCATCTCAACCAGTGACAATGTACGACTGGTCGCCGATCAGATTCGCGAATGGATTCCCGGTGAATACATCATTCTGGGGACCGACGGATTTGGCCGCAGCGAAACGCGACCAGAACTGCGACGCCACTTCCAGATCGACGGAGAGTGCACGACGTACGCGGCATTGCGAGGTCTCGCTCGTATGGGTGCATTTGACTCGACAAAGCTTCCAGAGGTTCTGAAAGATCTGGGAATCGACACCGAGAAGATTAATCCGTTGAATGCGTAATTTTGCGATGATCTGAGATTTCAAATCTGAAATCTTAGATTATCCATCTTGCCATAGCTGTCGCTTGTGATTCACTGAAAACTGAACACCGAAAACTGAAAACTACCTCCATGTCCATCGAATTCAAGTTGCCGGAAGTGTCTGAAGGTGTCACCAGCGTTGACGTCGCCGAAGTTCGCGTCAAAGAGGGCGATACCATCGAATCAGGTGCGGTTGTCTGTGAAGTGGAAACCGACAAGGCTGTCGCAGAAATCAGTTGCCCGCATGCCGGCAGGGTCACCAAAGTGCTCATCAAAACAGGTGACAAAATCAGCGTCGGCCAACCGATCATGATGATAGAATCCGCAAGTGCAGTGGCAACTCCTGCGGCAAAGCCAACGCCGTCACCGGTCCCAGCCCTGGCTCCTGCGGCCGTCGCGACGGCACCCGCTCAGGACGCAAAACCTGCTCCGGCAATGACAAGTGGTCCAGTGGAATTCAAATTACCGGAAGTGTCTGAGGGCGTGACAAAAGTTGATATCGCATCGATCAACGTCAAGGTCGGTGACGCCATCTCGAAGGGCGATGTCGTCTGTGAAGTTGAAACTGACAAAGCTGTTGCAGAAATCAGTTGTCCTCATACAGGCACGATTACGGCAGTTCATGTCACGCCAGGCATGTCGATCACTGTTGGCGTTCCTCTGTTGACCATCAACGCAACTTCGGCTGCACCTGTCGCTCCGGCAGCAGCACCAACTGCACCAGCAACCAAGCCGCCAGCCTCGCCGGCTGTGGTTCAAATCGTCGATCCGACACCGGCACCAAATGCTCCTCTGACCGCTCCACCTTCAACCACCGCCACGATTGCAAAGAGCGATGGCCCTCCTGCCGCCGCCGGTCCGGGCGTTCGGCGGTTTGCACGCAAACTGGGCGTCAATCTGAAGGAAATTCATGGCACAGCGTCTGGCGGTCGTATCACACTGGAAGACGTTGAAGCATTTGTCCACAAACGCATGACGCAACCTCCTGTTCCGTCGGCTGCAGCAGGTCCGGGATTTGGTATCGTCCAGGCCGCTCCGCTTCCGGATTTCAGCAAGTTTGGTCCGGTTGAAAAACAACCGATGAACAAAATCTTCCGTATGGCAGCTTCAAACCTGCATACGGCATGGGTGACAATTCCGCATGTGACTCAACACGATCTGTCAGACATCACAGAACTCGAATCCGCTCGCAAGCGGTATGTCAAAGCCAATCCCAGTTCGCCAAAGATCACCATGACAGCCATCATGATCAAGGCTGTAGTGGGAGCATTGAAGGCATACCCAAATTTCAACTCCAGTGTTGATATGGCGACTGGTGAGTTGATTCTGAAGCACTACTATCACATCGGCGTTGCCGTCGATACACCCAATGGTTTGGTTGTGCCAGTCATCCGAAATTGTGACCAGAAGAACGTATTGCAGGTCGCAGCTGAACTGACAGATATCGCAACGCGTGCCCGTGATCGAAAGCTCAAGACAGAAGAAATGCAGGGTGGTACGTTCACGATCACGAATCTTGGCGGCATTGGCGGAACAGCATTCACGCCGATTGTGAACTATCCAGAGGTCGCCATTCTTGGCATGTCACGCGGCCAAACGCAGTTGTCGCTGGAAGAAGGACAGTTGACGGAACGGCTGATGCTGCCACTCTCATTGTCGTACGATCATCGTGCCGTCAACGGAGCAGATGCCGCACGGTTTATTGTCAAATTATCCGGCAGCCTGACAAACTTCTTCGAACTGTTTTAGTCGATGAAATTGCAGGACAAATTTCTCAGTCGGCCCCGACAGTTTTAAATGCCGGTCTGAGTGTGCATTCCCCGTCTAATGTGGAGCTGTAGCATCGGTTGCGGTGTATTTGAGAGTGGTCTCACGTTTTGCGGCTTCAGCTGCAACGTCGGGCGAGAATGCGTTGCGACCGGATCGATTTGGAAATCCGGGCCATGCTGCAATTCCTTCTGGCATGACATTTGAAACCTGACGACGTTCGGCAGTCACATATTCCGGGCGCGACGGATCATCAAAGACACTTTTTCGTCCCCACAAAGCAGCTCGTCCATCGCGATACAAGAGAACCCAGTCCCGATGCTGGTTCAGATGCTGTACCGCTGCCACATCGGCAACGCAGTCCATCAGCACGAGATTTGGATTGCCGAATTCCAGCACCCGGTTTGAATCCACTGGCCCGGAATCAGCGCCTCGGTGGCGACGTGACATATCTGAACCAAACAACAGATCGAAATTCATGTCGACGACCGTCTGCGGATAACAGGTATCGTAGCGGCCATCGAAACCTACCGTTGTGTTGGGTGCCAGCGCTGCCAAAGCGTATTGAGCCCAGTCGAAGGTGACAACCAGTCGCCCTTTGATGTGTTCACGCTCCATAAATTCAAACGCCGACACCGGGTATTTGCTTCGATCAACGCCAAACGTTGCAAAAGTATAACCCAACAGTGCCACAAGTGCCGCTCCGACTGCGGCCAGTTCCAGGCCAATAAGTTTCGCAGCTCGGCCCGTCAATTTTTCATGAACACCAAGTGTCGGCCGCCATTCAACCAATCGATGCCACAGCGACCAGACATGTTGCGGCATCCAGAAACCAAATGCGATGGCAAAAAATGCCAGGTGGCGCAGGTGTCCGATTGCCTGCACTGCGATCAATGCCAATACAATAATTTGAACCCAGTCGCGTTTAAATCGCGTTAGGATTACACCAGCGATCGACAAGATTGACAACGCCAGAAAGGGAAACAAGACGCCTCCGCCATCGAGAATGTTGGCCCATTCCGAAACTTCCGGGCGAGGCTGACTGAGCGAAACGATCATCCAATACGGCAGTTCCCAGCCATACGGATTCACAAGCATAGCCAGAATAGCGGTGATCGCAAGCACCGCAAAATGCAGAATTGTTCCAGTTGATGCAAGACGTTGCTCCCACCACAGTTCAATGCCGCGCAGTCCTAGTACCGCGATGAAAACACAGAGTCCGGCAGCAAACCCACCATGTGCGTTCGTCCATGCCATCAATAGAGGAATACAAAACCAAAGCCACTTGATTTGTACGGTTTTGAAAGTCGCCCAGTCCCGAAACGCCCGATCGAATGCAAGTAACATCAGGCCGAAGAACAGAAAGCTGAAGAGCTGAGGTCGCATCAGCCAGAATTCTGCAAGCCCTGCTGCAACAGGAATCATCGCGGCAGCAGCGGCGAGTGCTGGAACTGCCAGCCGTGCGGCATTTCGCACCATCATCCACAGCAGCCACAATCCGGACAGACATTTAAAGATCATCAACCCGTAGCCGCCAATTGTTCGCTGGCCGAATGCGACAGCAAGCTCAAACAGATTTTCATGGTTCACCCATGGATGATCGGGTGTCGAAAACGTGTGACTGGCGGTCGTCGGCATCGTGCCTGCATGAATCCAGTCCTCGCCATATTGAATGTGGCCCCACAGATCCGGCTCAATACTTCGCCATGCCAGGAGATTTGCAGCCACAAGAGTCAGCAAAAAGAGTATTCCGTGGTGCAACCAACGTGGCACTTGTGAGGCATCGCTGCTTGCAGCGGCTAAAGTGCTGTTTGGTGAGGTCTGAGTCATGGCGTCGAACCGTCGGGGGTAGTGCCGAAACGTGTGGCAAACAGAAGCGTCGTCCGAATGCATGGGCATCATTAGGACTTCTGCAGCCTAGCTCAGACAATACCGTTGTGACGGACAGCTCCTTGACCATTCACGCTGCCAAACAGCATCGCGGCGTTACAACCCGCAATATCGGTCTAATGAATAGCGACTCACGTCTCAGGCTCAAGCCAATTGGGCTAAACGAATCGACATCAGCCGCCCTTGTCACTTCACGGAGCGAATGTAATGATCTCTTTTGCGTCGGCTGCGTTCCAGACTCGCACGGATCCGTCTTCTCCCCCGGAAACAACAACTGTGCCATCCGGCGTTGTCGCCGCTCGATAGACATAATCTGTGCTGCCTTGGAATTCTCGCGCGGGATTGCCGTTGCTGGCTGTATGAAAGAAGACGCGTTTGTCGCCACTACTGCTGACGATCATGTCCTGCATTCCAACGTACTGAAGCGATGTCACCTGTCGAGTATAAGTGGTGATCGTACGAGCTTGCTCTCCCGTTTCAGCGTTCCAGATCTTAATGGCATTATCCGCCCCGGCACTGGCCAGCAGCGTGCCATCGCCTTTCCATGTGACATCCATCACATGGTGCGTGTGGCCTTCGAACGCTCGGACGAATTCGCCTGTGGCTACGTTAAAGACTTTCACAAATTTGTCAGCCGCAGCGGATGCAAGGAACTTGCCATCAGCGGAAAACTCCAGTCCATAAACTGTATCACTATGGGCATCGGGGAACTGTCGCACCAGACTGTTGTCAGCGAGATTCCAAAGTGTTACCTGCCCTGAACGAGATGCTTCTCCACCACCTGCGGCCAGCAACTTGCCATCTGGTGAAAATGCCAGTGAGAGGACTCGATCAACGAATATAGAATCACCGCCGTCCTCAGATCCTCCCAGCGATGCCGACAACTGCCAATCGGGAAATGAAGATCGAGTAACGATGCGAGCATCTGCGGTTGTGAACAGTGCCGATGTTGCAGCGGTCTTCATGCCGATCGCTGTTGCCCCCAATTGGGTCCCCGGAAGAACATCAATCGCAATACCATCGATGGCATTCCAGATTCGCAGCGTGCCGGAAGCATCCGAGGTGGCGACATAGCGTCCGTCGCCAATCAAGCCTGCGAATATAGAGGCGACGGGTGCTGCGGCCGGAGCTTTAAGTCCCTCAACGACAGCGGTCGCCGCAGTGGCTTCCAATGTGGCTGCTTCGTGTTGTTGTTTTCGTTCGACACCTCGTTGCTCAGCACGCGCAATCGCCTGCGTGGCAAAATCGACCGTCTTCACTGCGATGGCATGATCTGAATCTGCTTTCGCCGACGCATCCTTCGCGGCGGTTTCCGCTTTTTCGGCTTCCATCACAGCCTTCTTCAAAGCTTCATCATCTGCCTTGCCTTCCAGGGCCGTCTTAGCGGCGGCAGTGGCAGCGATTGCAGCATCATATTTCGCCTTGGCTTCGGTTTTGGGTGGTAACAGTTTTTCGACCTCGGCCTTGGCTTTGGTTTCCGCTTCCTTTTGAGCCACGATTTCCTTGTCGTTTTCGTCAATTTGACCTTTGATCACGGTAACGCGAGCATCAAGAATTGCCTTGGTACGTTCTGCTTCTTTCAGGTTTCGCTGAGCAGTGAGATCTGTATTCAGAACGGCAATTTGCTTTGCGTCTTTCGGTGACCAAAGTGCCGCCGTATTGTCGGCCAGCGTGAAGACCGCGCGATCAGTGGCCGAATTGAAATCCAGAGCCGTGATATCGCCGGGTAAGTCAAAGCGATTGACCTGAGTTGCGTCTTCAACTTTCCAATTCTGCACCGTTCGAGTTCCGGCAACAGTGAGCAGAGTTGACCCATGTCCGTTGAATTTCGTGATTGCACCTGCGTCGGATTTAATCTCGGCAGCGATGGCAACCAAGCCAGTATCTGCGGCGATTGTCAGCAGCCTTACACTGCCGTCGGCGAGCATTGCGGCAATTTTTCCGCCTGTGAGTTCGCCGCTGAGTGCTGAGATTGCAGCGGGCAACGGTTCTGATTTGTGAGCGATCTGCAGGTCGGCATTTCGAACAATAACAATCTTTGACTCGGCTGTCGCGGCGACAATCCACTTCGGTTCTGCCTGAAAAACGCTCACCGCTGAGACTGCCACACCATCCAGCGGTACGGCCCCGCGTTCAGCACCTGTCAACGCGTTTGAAACAACAAGCCCCTTTGATGCAATGGCCATGCAGACTTCCGAACCATCTGCTGTTGATGTCCAGGCCTGCACATCGGCTGGCAAAGGCCACGATCCCGTGACGCCGTCAATATTTCGTCGCCATAGCTTCACATTACGAAAGCCGGACGTCGCGATGATCGGCTCGGTAGGATGAAATGCGGTCGCATGCACATAATCACGATGAGCGGTCCCCGCCGGACCAGCACTTCCCGAGAAAACAATTGAGCTATCAACCAGCGTTCCGACGGTATCACGGCGAGCAAGATCATAGATGCTTACATGATTACCGCGTCCCGCTGCAATAAATCGCCCAGCGTTGTCAATGTCCAGAGAATACACGCCTTTCAGCCGTGGGTTGATCGCTTGCCAATTCATCGCCTTTGAAGTCGTGGCTGCACCTGCTTTGGCACCTTCGACAATCCATTGGCGAAGGATTCCAAGCTGCTTTGAGTCTAATTCCTTCGCCTGGCGATCATTGGGCGTTGGCGGCATCACAGGGTCTTCACCGCGACGCGCGAGTTTGTAGAGCAGACTTTCGTCTGGCTTTTCCGGTATGACTGCTGGACCACTGCCGCCGCCTTTCAGAATAGCGGCGATGTTTTCCAGAATGAGGTCGCCTTCAGACACTGTAACGTTATGGCACGCGATGCAGTTTGCCTCGAGGATCGGATAGACGTCTCGTTCAAATTCCACAGGCCGGCCCAATGCGATTTCGTCCGGTATAATTGGCTTGAATTCATCTGCCCATGCTGCATGGCACAAGCTGATGACGCTGAACGTAATGATAGCAATTGATTTAGTCATGGTATGTCTCATTGAACCACTAATTCATGTCTACGACGACTTTCGAAAGCCGTTCAGTATTAGGCATTATCATTCCACAACTTTAAACGCCACAGGCACATCCGTCGTGGCCTGTCGCCCGTTGAATTCACCAGTCGCACGAATCACAACATTCGCAATGTCACCAACAGGCGCATCGGCTGCAGCAGTGATAGTCAATGTTCCCTCAGCCTGATCTGCCGCAACTTCTACGGCTTCAGCGGCCAGACCACTCACACCCTCTGGCAGGATCAGTGTCAGTTTAAGATTCGCCGCGAAACTATTCTTGCGGGCGATGGTGACTTTCACTGCTGCTGATGCACCACGCTTGATCGCACCAGCATCGGGAACGGCAGCTGTGAGCTTCGCCGGGGCCGTATGAATGGTGATCACGAGTGGCTCAGAAACAGCCCTGACATTAACGTTATTCGGCTTGGACGCCTCGTCAGCTTGCTTCAGTGCGGCATCTGCGGCAGTCTTTGTCTGGGTCGCAGTCTCGACCGCCCTTTGAGCGGCAGCCAGAGCGACCTTTGCGGCTTCCACTTCTTTCGTTTTGTTAACAACTTCTGTTTCAGCAGTGACCTTTTCCTTTGTTTTGGTGGCTTCCATTTCTTTGGACGCAGCGACCTGCTTAGCTAATTCCCCTGCACCTTTGTTGAGGACCTCCAGTTTCTTCGCTGATTCTTCTGCCGCTGCCGCCGCAGATTTCACAGCTTGAATCGCAGCGTTAATCTCATCCGCAGAACTATTCGCACTCGTATTGACCGTCGCCAATTGAGCCTGCACTTTTGCGAGCCCCTCGATTGATGCCTGCTGTTCTGCCACTGCCTTTGCAAAATCCTCACGCAACTTAGTTTGCGCAGCCGCATATGTGGCAATTTCTGCAGTGATCGTCTTGACTTGCTCGGTGAGCGTTACGACCTTCTGCTCAAAATCTTTTAATCCAGCCTCGGCCGCTGTGACAGCCGCTTGCTGCGCGACAATTGCGGCTTCTGCTTCAGTAACTTTTACTTTGGCTCGATCCGCCTGCCATGGATTACGGCGATAAGGAACAGCCGAAGTCCCCTGCACTAAAATGGTGCTCGTTGAAGGTGGAGCCTTTTCCTTGAAGTAGATTCGGGCCACGACACTGTCTTTTCCGGGTTCAATGGCGACATTCGGAGCATCGATCTCACCCGGCATTCCGTAGAACGACAAATCCACTTTGCCATCAAAGCCGTTGCGTTTTTGAATGCGAATCGGCAACAGCAACTGCTGATCCTGACCGAACTCTGCATTGATGGCATCGACCAGAATAGAAAAAGGCTGCTCATCTTTCATCACGCTGGCGATCAGTGATTGCGTCAACCGAGCAGAGCGAGGCAAACCGTTGATAGGATCGTGAATCAAACTCGCAACCTGAGCGGCATGCTTGATCGCCGCTTCAGCCGTACCACTTTGGCCGATAACATTGATCGGAGCGATTTGTTCTGCGGCATCTTGACTCGCGGTGAGTACAAGTTTTGCGGATGTCTGCCCGGGGCCAATTACAGATGTGCGGCAAGTCATGCCCGCTGGAAGGTTCTCAGCCGACAGCTGAATCGCATCATTATGGCCATCACGACGATACGCATAAACTGTCAATTCGTAGCTGCCACCCTTGCGAAGACTGACTGCGCCACTTGTTGCAGGAGCCTTGCCGTCGGCAGAGGGGAACGCATCAAATACAACTAACCGGAAGTCTGCTTTCGGCGATCGAACGGACAAACGGTAGTTCAATCGAGGATCACCTCGCGTGTCGCCGTAACGATCTCGCAGGCGAATTCGATAAGTGCCGTCTTCTGGTACGTTCAGCTGAAAGAGTGGATCGTCGCTGAGCGTCGGAAGATCCGCGCCGCCGGGATTTTGCTTGTCATCATCTTCGGTAGCCAGACGATTGTATGTAAAGGTCCCGTCAGCATTCGTGATGACTCGTTCGATCATCATCAGTGGATCGGCGATCGAACCCAATCGCTGAGCAAAAACTTCTGCAACCCAGACTTCACCTTTCTTCGCATCAAAACGAAACACATCCTCGTCAGATCGTTCAGCAAAAGCCCCGGTAGCGTCGAAGGGCAGACTTGAAGGCTGATCAGGAGTCTCGGCCGCTTCTGATATGGGCGCGCGATCAGAAATTCCGATTCGAACCAGATTACCTGCAATAGCATTCCACCAAAAAGAGTCCGCGAATGCCGCTGCAGCAGACGCGCCAACAGGCCCATTTTCATTGACTGCTGAAATTGTCATTTGTTGCTGATAAACAGGCTGCCCGTCCAGGGTTCTGCCCGTAGACTGGCCACCTGGCAAATGGCGTCCATAGACAGTGACGGGACTCTGCGAACCGGCAACCACAAACGCCGGGCTGACCCAATCAACTAACGGCCGAGAATCGAATGATAATCGATAGACATACGAATCACCGCCACCATAAACAGCATCCTGAACCCGCACAATCAGTTCTTCGTCTGACGTGGGTGTATAGGCGAATGATGCGTCCTGAGAGCGGATTCTGCGAGATTCTGCCAACCGTTTGCCTGCTGCATTAAATAGCTGCAACATAGGCTGCATTGAGGAATCAATCTTTTCCGCTTCCGATCGAACCACAAGGGTCTGTCCAGCCTTCACCGGGATTCGGAAGAAGTCAACATCAGTGGCTCCGTTTGCTCGCGCATTGACGATCGATTCCATCACAACCGGCGTTGCCTGAGCGACCAGGTTATTCGGTTCGATTTCAGCAGTCTCCGGCAGCGAATCAACTCGAAACATACGTGGGTTGCTGACGCCAAACAGGCCTCGCACGCGGACATCGTAAAGTCCAACCGGAACATCTGCAGCAACAGTCACGGTGAACGTATTGGCAACTGGATTGCCATTTGCATCCATTTTCGGCACAGCCGAAATACCGGGATGAGCGAAGACCATTTGGTCGAGCTCATCCAGATCTGTTCCCCCGCCGACGGTAAGATCAACAACGGTACCTTGCTGGCCACCGGGTGGAAAGACAGAAGTAACCCGTGTCTGCGGAAGTTGCGCAATGGCCTGCTGAGCGGTGAACACGACAGCAAGTGTCAACAAATAGCGAAT
>JANOZG010000092.1:0-9790 GCA_031429275.1 Planctomycetota bacterium | reverse complement strand
TGATGGTGTCACCTCGAAGCGTCAGACGTCGGTGGTTATTCCGTTCCGTCTATGTGGTCTACCTGATACTTCTAGGATTTCTTGCCTTCCGAGGATATGTCTGGTGGACCTACAACGTTTCACCCGTGGATCTTTCTAACCGATTCGATGTATGTAAAACGAACTACTTCGAACTATTCAAGAGAGGAATAATCGACTCCCGAGTTCGCCCTGATGAATATCAGATCTTGCTCCTTGGTGGGTCTGTGGCTGAACAGACAGGAATGCAGCTTCAATTCCGGTTGGTCGAGGTGATGGGAACTCCTGTGCGAGTTCATAACGCAGCGTTTTCAGCACACACGACACAGGATAGCCTCAATAAATTCACCTGCCTGACGGAACGTGGGGCAGAGTTCGACTTAATACTGATCTATCACAGTATTAACGATGTTCGAATGAATTGTGTTGCAGCGGAAGATTTCCGCAATGACTATACCCACTGTGCATGGTACGCGTCGTTTAACAAAAGAATGCGACAAGGTGGGATCTCTGCCAGGGATAGTATTCGAGAATCATTGGACCGCATGATTGGGCTAGGACCGCCGTCGCCGGATCATGTTGCATTTGGAGCCCAGATTAAGACAGCCCCGGCGTTTCGTGATCACCTGGAGCAAATCCTGAAAATCGCAGATCAACAAAACACACCGGTTGTCTTGATGACATTTGCCACGCATTTTGTTGACGACTATTCGCGAGATGCATTCCTGAAAAAACAACTTGGATATGCCAGTGGTCCATTGACCTTGCCAACCGAAATCTGGGGTGAATCCGACAACGTCAAACGCGGCGTTGCCGTACACAACGACGTGATTCGCCAATTGGCCACAGAACGTCCTCAGTCGCTCTTCATTGATATGAACGCGGAACTCACCGGAATAGAGCACTTCACAGACGTTTGCCATCTGTCCTCACTCGGCATTAAAAGATTTACAGATATCGTGTCGGCCGAATTGCCGCGTGCCCTCATGCCTGAAGAAAAATAGTTTGAGAACTTACTTGCTCAGGTACATCACAATTACCCTGCGCATTCCGAGTCTACTGCGAAAGCACGCACTGCAGATTATACTTGGCGCGGGCTGAATTAAGGCGAGCGATTTGACGATAGTCCCTTGATTCTTCGTGAGGCCCACAATCAGGGGATTGACGTCCCCCGCTTGCCAAAGCCACAACTCAATTTCGCCCGCTCGCAGTCTAAGCTGCTGCAAATCGGTTCCCCAATCAAGCTCAAACATTTGACAACCGGCTCACAATCATGTTCTTCAAATGGCTCAAAAACCGCCGTCGCGCCAGGATTCTGGCGACACCGTTTTCGGAGCGATGGAACCAGGTAATTCGCGACAACGTTGTTCATGATCAGCATCTGACGTCAGAGCAACAACGAAAACTGCGGCGACTTGTCCAGATCTTTGTTGCAGAAAAGAATTGGGAAGGCTGCGGTGGACTGATTATGACGGATGAAATCAAGGTGAGTATTGCAGCTCAAGCGTGCCTGCTTGTCGTTGGCATGGATGAAGATCAGTTTTTTGATCACGTATTGTCTATTCTCGTTTATCCAACTGGCTATGTCGCCGGTGGAACCTATGTCTCAGGCAACGGCGTCGTGCTGGAAGGCGGACAGCCACGACTGGGAGAAGCGTGGTGGCGCGGTCCGGTTGTTTTATCCTGGGCGGATGCTCAAGCTGGCGGTCGAAGAGAAACGCCTGGTCGCAACCTGGTGCTGCATGAGTTCGCCCATCAACTTGATATGCTGAATGGGCGAATCACCGATGGTACGCCACCTTTTAAGACACGGGCGGACCACGACCGTTGGGTATCCGTCCTGGGACCAGAATTCGAACGACTCACTGAAAATTGTCGCCACGGATATCAAGGATTCATTGATTGCTACGGCGCCACAAATCCTGCGGAATTCTTTGCTGTCATCACCGAAACATTCTTTGAACGTCCGAACGCGTTGCGGTTGCATCATCAAGCAGCGTATGACGTTTTGAGCGAGTATTATTGTCTTAATCCGGTGCAGTGGATTTGAATTGCCATCCCCCGTGCCTGCTGGTTCTTTGGGAACACTCGGGACTTGGTTTGCTCACATTCGCAAATTTTGGTTCCGAGGCTCGGAACTAGCGGTCGAGGAAAGTTCCCTCAGAGACGTGTTTTCGCTAAACTCCCCAGACTCAAGAGCGTTTGCATTCCGAAACGTCAGAAGGCCTCGTTCTGAAGTTCCGCTTCAACAGTAACATTGTCCCAAAAAGAAAAGGCACCATTGTCATGGCAAAATCGACCAAGAAAGTACCAGCAACTAAAGCAGCCAGCGAAGATCAGGTCATGCTTGACAATGCACTGGGGCAGATCGAGAAGATGTTCGGCAAGGGCTCGATCATGAAGCTCGATTCCAATGAAAATGCCGGAGGTTTTCCCGGCATTTCAACGGGTGCGTTGTCGCTCGATCTGGCACTCGGCGGACATGGTTTTCCTCGCGGTCGCATTATCGAACTATTTGGCCCGGAATCCAGCGGTAAGACAACACTCGCGCTGCATGCCATCGCATCAGCTCAGAAGGCTGGTGGGATTGCAGCGTTTGTGGACGCCGAACACGCTCTCGATCCTCAATGGGCACGCAAGCTGGGTGTGAATCTGGACGAGCTGCTTGTGAGTCAACCGTCTTATGGCGAAGAAGGTTTGCAGATTACTGAAATGCTGATCAAATCCAATTCCGTCGATATCATTGTGATCGACTCCGTTGCTGCGTTGGTGCCAAAAGCAGAACTCGATGGCGAAATCGGCGACACGCACGTCGGTCTTCAGGCGCGAATGATGAGTCAGGCAATGCGAAAGCTGACTGGCGTAATTTCAAAAGCGAAAGCGACGGTTATCTTCATCAATCAGATTCGCGAAAAGATCGGTGTCATGTTTGGCAGCCCGGAAACAACTCCGGGCGGACGTGCTTTGAAGTTTTACAGTTCATGCCGAGTTGACGTGCGACGCATCAGTTCATTGAAAGAAGGTGAAACGCAAATCGGAATTCGAATGCGTGCTAAGATCGTCAAGAACAAGGTAGCACCGCCGTTTCGCATCGCAGAATTCGACATGTACAATACCTGCGGCATTAGCTACGAAGCAGACCTTGTCGACCTTGGCGTCGAAAACAAGATTATTGATCGCAGCGGAAGCTGGTTCAGCTACGGCAGCACAAAATTGGGTCAGGGCCGGGATCGTGTGCGAGTTTACCTGGAAGAAAATCCAGCGATTGCCGCTGAAATTCGCGCGAAGATTCTCGACCTGAAACACATCTCCTCCGGCGCGATCGAAGCTGGTGAAGAGGCCGTTGTTGCGACGGAAGAATAGACGGGGCCGGCCGATCACGTTGGTAGCCGCCGTTGTCCATGGGTTGGCCCGAAGCAGCATCATTCATGAGCCTTTCAGCGCCGGTTCGGCATTGGAAGGCTCGTATTTTTTCATGGCGTCATCGAGTTTTTTTGAGTCCTTTCTGTGATGAGTAACACAAATGTCGGCCGCACATAAAATCCGATTCGTTGGCCTGGTCTTTGCCTTCATTTGGATAGCATCACCCACTGCTGTTGCTCAACAGGAGGATGTATCAACCGTCGCTGCGACAAAAAACGTTTCTGCTCCCACCTCCACGCGCCTGCATCAGATCTTTGACGAAGAATGGCAAAGAACTCTGCGCGAAAACCCGACTCAGGCATCGCAATTGGGAGATCGCCGATACAACAAACTCTGGCCAGACACATCATTGAATGCAATTCGCGCGTCCCAGGCAAAGACACGAGAAAAACTGGACGCCGCACGGGCTCTGGATAAATCCGCCTTTTCTGATGACGACAAACTCAATGTTCGACTGTTCGAATATCAGTACGCAGCTGATGTCAGTGAACAGCGATTTCAGCTTCATCTTCTGCCCGTGAACCAGCGCGGCGGACTGCAGGATGAAGATTCCTTAGTCGATGTATTGGAATTCGACACACTCCGAGACTACGAAGACTGGGTGGAGCGTCTTAAAGCATTTCCGCTTTATACCGCCCGGACGATGGCGCTCATGCGGCAGGGCATCGCCGAAAAGATTGTGCATCCAAAAATCGTAATGCAGCGAGTCCCTGGTCAGATCAAAAAGCAGCTTGTCGATCAGCCACAGGACAGTCCTTACTACAAGCCGTTTCGCACGTTTACGGTTGAGCTGACAGATGCAGAAAAAGTGAGACTGCAGCAAGAAGCAAAATCCGCGATCGAATCCTGCATCCTGCCTTCTTATCGCACGTTTCTGGAATTCGTGGAGAAGGAATATCTTCCCGCGTGTTTTGACGACGTCGGTTGCTGGCAGCGTCCGGATGGTCAAAATACGTACGCAGAATTAGCACGTCGATTCACGACGACCAGCCTGACACCGCAACAGATTCACGACATCGGTCTCGCGGAAGTCAAACGCATACGCGCTGAGATGGAAGCGATTCAGAAGGAAGTCGGATTCGAAGGATCGTTTGCCGAGTTCCTTGTACATCTGCGCACAGACAGACAGTTTTACTGCGCCACATCGGAAGAACTGTTGCAGGCGTATAAGGACTGCTGCGATCTCATTAACCCTAATCTTTCAAAGCTCTTCTTGAAGCTGCCAAAGACATCGTACGACATACGTTCCATTCCCGATCAAATGGCACCTGACACGACTACGGCTTATTATCGCGTTCCCGCGGCCGATGGATCACGCCCCGGCAGTTATTTTGTGAATCTGTATCGCCCAGAAACACGACCAAAGTTTGAAATCGACGCATTGTCGTTACATGAATCTGTGCCCGGTCATCATCTGCAAATTGCTTTGTCCATGGAACTGACAGATATTCCCGAATTCCGTCGCTTTGGAGGCCACACGGCGTTTGTTGAAGGCTGGGCCTTGTACACGGAAAAACTCGGCAGCGAACTTGGACTCTATCGCGATCCATATTCCCGGTTTGGGCAACTCACATTTGAGATGTGGCGAGCGGTGCGACTGGTTGTTGACACGGGGATGCACAGTCTGAAATGGAGCCGACAGGAAGCGATTAATTTCTTCGCGGACAATTCATCCAAGTCGATGCTGGATATCGAGAACGAAATTGACCGCTACATCTCATGGCCGGGGCAGGCATTGGCCTACAAAATCGGCGAACTGAAAATCCGGGAGTTACGCAGTCGCAGCGAACGGGAACTCGGCGAGAATTTCGATGTGCGTGAATTCCATCATGTCGTTCTGCGGAACGGTGCGGTACCTCTGGATGTTTTGGATGAACTGGTATCTGAATGGATCGCAACACAGCGACCGCCTCAATGAGAACCGGGGCTGGCATGTTTGCACATGCCAGCCCCGGAACATCGGGTCGTCACATAGTGGAGGAGTAACTATGGTACGATCACATCAAGTTTTTGCACTCGCTTCTCAAACGGTGTGCTGATCTGCTGCATGGGTTTATCTGATGCGTGATTTCAGATGACCGGTTTAATCTCTATCGGTTATCGCATGGAGTATACAGCGGGATCGTCAATGATGATTGGTGTTGACCATGTTGTGCCGTTGTTCTGATTGCAACTGTTGAAGAAATGAGTCGCAAAGTATTCAGCTTTATAGCCATATGGAAAACTGGAATACAGATGATCTGCGGCCGTCAGGTCACTGACACCCTGCTTGCCATAAAAATGTACTTTGCCATCGCCTGACACGGACATACCAAGAGTCCACCAGCCCGGACTTAGTTTCATGCTTTTCACTTCGTGGCCAAGGTTGTCACCACGAATCAACAATATCGCTTCATCTTCTTTGAATTTGCCATCATGGCTGCTGTGGAATTCGATGAAGTAGCCTGGCCAGTATTCTTCCTGCTTCTTCACATTCCTTGAAAACAAAAATGCCTTTTTACTTTCGCTGATCGTGGTCTTGGTGTCGATCCGGTAGCCGAAATGCGTTCCGGAACGGTTTTCCCACTTGTCGAATTCTGGCAGGAAGATACGACATGTACAGCTGGGATTGCGGCTCGCAGAAATCGCGCCGATTCGAGAGGAGCACGCCATGACAAGGTCATCCTGCTCCATTTGATTGCTGTTGCGACCAGGGACTCCAGAATTCAGAGTCTGAATCTTCAACGCACCCTTGCTGCCTGCGATGCCACCTTCGGGGGTAGCGACCCGCACAATATGGTCCGGCATTCCACGCTTGGGGCTTTCGAACCAACGGTTATTGTTCGAATAGCCAGTCGGCTGGCGGATTTGCTCATCCTGTTCCTTGCTGGCCTTGTTCCCATTTGGAATCCATTGCCATTTTTCATCTTCAAAGTCGTCTCCCACCTGCTGCAACTTCGCTCCCGTTCCCGGGATCAGTTGAGCCTGAGCATCGACAAAGAAAATGGGAAGTGCGATCACAAAGCAGGTCGCACGCAGGAGTGACAGAGTTGGCGACTTCATGTCGTCCGGTTCCTTCGTTTCAGAATCCATTCTGACTGTGCCTCGACCTCATATTGATGTCGAAGCAAACTGAAGATGAAATGGAGCTGTTCAATCGCGCCGCCTCATGCGTTGTGATTGAGAAGCCAACCATTTCGTTCTGGATGATCAGTGTGACGGACTTTCGTTGCCATCCATGGCAACCTGATCCATCGATCAACTCCTAAACAATCTCTACGTGGTGTTATCGGCATTCATCGCACAGACGGCGTAGCCATTCCGTCGGCGCGGATCGGTCCAATGCAAACCAAACGGTCATCGACGGAAACCCTTCGGCACACTCCGAAATAAGAAAAGTTCACCTGAACACCCCAAACCTACATTTCATAATACCCCGGGATTGCCACAGCTCAATTTGCGAGAAATGAACGATTGCGAATACAAAGGAAAACATGAACTTTCTTGCGCGGCAGATTCCGGCTATGAGGCGAGCGGCAGATGAATTCTTACCGGTACGACGGACATCTTGTCCGTCGCACCCTGTCATCGACGGACAAGATGTCCGTCGTACTGCACATCGCTGGTAAATTCTTATCTGCCGCCCGCCTGAAAAGTCGAGACTGCTGATTTTTCCTCAATCACGGGATCACACGACCGGGCCAGATGTCCGTGAGGAGATTTCCGCCCATGTCACCGGAACGTCGCTTACTTGCGAGGTACGTTTTTTCCGGCGGCGAGCTCTATCATCTTGGCCATATGATCCAGTGCATGAAAGCAGCAGGTTTTGATGTCCAGGATGTTGAAGGCTGGCGAGATCACTATTCGATGACTTCTCGTCACTGGGTGCAACAGCTTCAAGCCAATCGCGAAGAAGGCATTCGTCAGGTTGGTGTAAAAAAATTTCGCATGTGGACGTTGTGTCTGACCGGCTGCGTCTTTGCTCTCGGCGACGGCGGTGCTCGCATCTATCAAAGGGTCGCGACCGCTCATGGCTCACGTGGCCTCTCTGGCATGCCTTGCACGCGCGAGCATCTTTATAGAAAACCAAGGGCAGAATTCGACGAATAGTCGGAAAGCCGGTCGGCGAATTACGGACAGGTTTTTACTCTGCGGCTTTGGTGCTGCTCACTACGGCACGTCGTCGTGTACTTAGCCATTCCAGCGCTGCCTCGGGATGACTTTCGTGGCCGCCGTCAAAGATAGTGATCATGGATTCTTTTGAGCGTCGACGCAGGATGATGTCCTGTTCGAGAGTCCTGTCGTGCTCAGAATCCGATGCCATCGGTGATTTCAATTTCTTCAATTCCGTTAGCTCGACAATTTCCTTTTCAGAAATAACCGCGTCGCCGTGCGTTTCTGCGATAGCGTTGAATGCAGTCAGCGAATGTCGAACCGGCACTGAACCTGAGTGGCCATCTTCAACTCCCGCCCAGATGCTCACCGGCAAATCGTCAACGCGTGATAAGTGGAAGACCGGCGATCGGTCACGGTAGTCGGCGTCAATGGCATGGGAAGTGCCCGGCGCGCCGCCGAGGCTTTTTTCGATCATTACCGCGTACTTCTGAGGCATTCCATTCTTCGTGTGAAATCGATGCCATTCGGCAAGATCCGTTGGACCGACCCAGGCTGAAACCGCACTGAACTGTTCTGGGTGATGTCCGGCCATCAGCAGCGCCATGTGACCCCCACCAGAAACGCCAGCCATATAGATTCTTTGTGGATCAACATTCCATTTCTGTTGAGCGAAATCGATGGCATCGAGAACGTCCTGTCGTGCGTATTTGGAACCACAGGCCTTGGGGGACTGATTGATGCCTCGGAAATCCGGATGGAGCCAGATCCAGTTTCGCTCAGCGCAGGCTTTGAGCCATTTCGAATTGTCCTGCTGATAGTCGCTGCTCCAGGAATGCAGAAACACAAACAGGGGCGTCGGCTGATCTGCCGCTTTCGGTGGCGCCCAGTGCAGCAGTGGTTGGGTTTCGCCATCGAGCGAACTCACTGTTTCGCTTCGTTTTGTTGGTGGTAATTCCGTTCCCTGCGAGCACGGAAAGCCAGCCGCAAGGAACACGACAAGGCACAATATGATTTTGCCGGACCACTGACTCATTCGAATTTCCTGACTGTTTTCGACAACGAAATTCCATCGTGACACAGTATTGTGTCGGGTCTGTCGTTTACAAGTGGCGCGGTCGAATTACTTCCTCTCGTGAGGCGAGCCGCGTGAGTTGCGTGCAATCGGTTGCAATCCTGTTGCGGTCTGCAATCCTTCGCGAATTACTAAACTCATTCGCTGTTTCAGGGGATACTCTATGAAATTCGCCATCTGTCAGGAGTTGTACGAAAACACAGATTGGTCCGAGCAATGTCGGCTTATTGCAGAAGCGGGCTATACAGGGATAGAAGTCGCGCCGTTCGCGATTTCAACCGACCTTGCCTCTGTGCCAGCCTCGGTCTTTCAAGGCATGAAACAGGAAGCTGAGCGGCATGGTCTGGAAATCATCGGCCTGCATTGGCTGCTTGCAAAGACGACAGGGCTGTACCTGACCAGCCCAGACCCTGCAATCCGCAAGGCGACCGCCGACTACCTGAAGCTGCTGGCACGAGCATGCCGTCAATTGGGTGGTCATATCATGGTCTTCGGTTCACCTCAGCAGCGCAGCCTGTTGCCCGGCATCTCAAAGCAACAAGCGGCAGAATTTGCCGCAGACGTGTTTCGCCAGGCCGCACCAGTGTTCTCGGACAACGAAGTCGTTCTGTGTCTTGAACCGTTGACGCTGAAAGAAACAGACTTCATCAACACCTGCGACGAAGCGATGGAGATTGTTCGCCTTGTAGATCATCCATCGATGGCTCTGCACCAGGATGTGAAGGCGATGTTGGGCGCAGAATGGACTCAGATTCCCAAAATTATTGATCGTCACAAAAAAAATTGTAAACATTTTCACGTCAACGATTCGAACCTGCTCGGCCCCGGAATGGGATCTACCGACTACCATCCGATCCTCCGCGCGCTCATCGAATCGGACTATCGTGGATGGGTTTCAGTGGAGGTCTTCGACTACAGTCCAGGCGCACAAAACATCGCCGTGCAGAGTCTGAACTATATGAAATCGGTGCTTGATGATCTGCGTCGTGACGGGGTAGCGGCGACGGCATGATTTTAGCGCGAGGCAAAATCCATGATGCGTTTCATGCGGAAAAATACAGGGTTTTTGAAACAGATAGAGCAACACGGAATGTTGTTCGAGATACAAATGACTCTTGCTGAACCGGCGTTGTCGCAGCATCCATGTTGTCACTCACAACGACATGATGATCAACATGTCGT
>JANOZG010000091.1:0-2449 GCA_031429275.1 Planctomycetota bacterium | reverse complement strand
TTCATTGAAACGCGCTCGAATCAGAGATGTGTTCATTAGCTCTGTAGGCTTTTGGCCAGCTAGTCCATGCACGGCAATGACCGATACCCATTTGCGAAGTGGCTGTTGACCAAGAGTGACGATCGCGTGCCGTACCGATTGCACGGGCGATTGCCGTGAAAAAACAGGAGAGTTAAGATAACGCAGCAGTTTGTACGACAAAGAAATGTCGCTTCGAATTAGTGCTTCAACATCATCGACGTTGAATACAGGTTGACTCACCAACTGCAGCAAGCGCAGGCTCTGAAGATTGGATTGCGGCAAGCGTCGAGCGCTCACCATTTGTGGTTTGCAGAAAAAATATCCCTGGAAGTAATCGTATCCAAGCTGACGAGCGAACTCACACTGTTCTGGCGTTTCGATTTTTTCAGCCAGCAGCTTGAACCCAAAATGCCTTGCAGATTGGACAACCGTATGCTGCTGTTGTTCCGACAATGCGGGGAACTCAACTTTCAGGATATCAATCATCGACAACAAGACATCAAATCGAGCTTCAAGCACATAATCATCAAGTGCCAGCAAGTAGCCCCGCCTTTTGACGCGACGACAGGCTTCCAGAAGTTCGTCGTCCATCTCCACAGACTCAAGAACTTCAACAACCGTCGTCGCGGATGGGAGAACCGTGTAGAGATCCTGCACCAAAGCGTTACGCGGGAAGTTGATGAACGACAGACATCCGTCCGTCAGTTTTTCGAGACTATGAATGTGCACGGCGTCGCTGATCAGGCTCGCAGTTGCCAGATCTCCGTCGACCGAACGAAAATAGTTTTCAGCGCCGTTACGGAACAGCAACTCGTACCCGTATAGTCGCAGATCACGATTCAAAATTGGCTGTCTTGCCAGAAATGCGTCCATTGGAAACAGTCTTTCTTCGACCCGTTTACCTTTCATGCCCGCGTCACGCAGTCAGTTCATTCCGCGCCCCGAACTAATGAAACTCTATTGTGCATTGAGCGGAAAAGAACTGTACAGAGTGGTAGAGGGAATGGTCAGAATTCCGTAAACACCGGATTTCTGGCGAAATCCCTTACGACAAATACTGACCCCCGGATCCTTAGAGGCGCAACGCCACCCAGAATGGGCAAACTCACCAAATCTGAAGACCTGATCGCACAACCGCACCGAGTTCTGAACTCGCAAGCACCTGGAGCAATGATATTTGCGGTCAGTGACAGAGGATCGCTCCTGCGAAAGGCCTTTAACGTCGTAGTCGATACAACCATCCGCCTTGTGTTGAGTTTAGGCAACATGGGAAACGAAATGGGGCAAGAAAGCAACGCGAGCCTTCGATTGCCGAGCCGCATCTGCGCGAGTCCGCAGCCGTTAGTTATTTCCCCCTGCGCCGCTGGGTGCGAAGCGAAAGGATATTCCCCGTGGAAATGGTGGATGATATCGTCAAGGAATTCCTGGTTGAGAGCTATGAAAATCTGGACCAGCTGGACAAGGACCTGATGGCCCTGGAAGAAACACCGGATGACAAAAGTCGCCTGTCGAGCGTGTTTCGCACGATTCACACGATCAAAGGCACATCAGGGTTTCTTGCCTATCCGCATCTGGAACATATCGCACATGTCGGGGAGAATCTGCTGGTCAAATTGCGAGATGGCGTCCTGCGACTCAATGCGGAAATGACATCCGCGTTGCTGGAAATGGTAGATGCCATTCGCTGCATACTTGGACACATCGACCGCACAGGTACCGAAGGTGATGAAGCCTACGAAACGCTCGCTTCGAAGCTTGAGCGACTCAAAAGTGGTGAATCGGTTCCGGTCACCATGGCAGCAGTCACAAAGCAGACAGCAGCCCCGATTACAACAACCGAGGCTTTTTCTGAGCAAATGGAGATCGAAGTCGTACAAGTTGTACATGAACTGAGTCTGGAAATTCAGGCGGCAGTTGAATCCGCACCGGCCAAGCGGAAACGCAGGCCTACAAAAGGAGCAGCAAGCAAAACCGCAAAATCAGCTGTTCCTTGCGGAGATTCCGGGCAAGTGGGGGATGTCAATCCCCTGATTTTGGCAAAAACATTCGGAAATCAGAGCACTGACGCACCCCACTCCCCAATCGACTTCGTTCAGTCGATGCCGTCGCCGACCACTGCGATCGTTGTACCTCAAACACACTCTGCTCATTCAGAGACAATCGACACTCAACAAGCTGATACACATCAACATGAAGAAACGGCTCCCGTCATTTCAACGCAGCCAGGGAGAAAGCGAGCGACTGATGCTGATGCTTCCAGCGAAGGCGCGGACAAGAATTCTGCCGCCGACAGCACTGTTCGCATCGACGTCAACGTTCTCGATCGGCTGATGAATCTGGTTGGCGAACTGGTGCTGGCTCGCAATCAGATCATGCAATTCAGTCAGAGCATGGAAGACGCAGTACTGATCGCGGCGGCACAGCGTTT
>JANOZG010000090.1:0-2714 GCA_031429275.1 Planctomycetota bacterium | reverse complement strand
GCAGAACTAAAACCAGACTGGCAAGCGTGTCTCGTCGATGGGCTGACGCATCGCGTTGAATTGCGTCGGCAGAAATGGCAAATCAAGAGTCTGCAACTACAACTTGATGCCGCTCGTAGTCTTGTGCGACCAAGTCTCAATGCAGTGGCCGGCTACAATCGGCTTGGCTTTGGCGATACACTGGGAGGTCAGGGAGTTTATGATCCGATATTGGGCACACCGACCAATAGTGCATTGGGATCCATGACCCATGACAATCTGAATTCATGGACTGTCGGGATGCAGTTCAATGTGCCGATCGGTCTTCGGCAGGCGCGCAGTCAGGCTCGTAATTACGAATTGCAAGTCGCAAAGGCGAATGCCATTCTTGCGGCACAGGAGCGAAGCATTGCCCACGACATTGCGACAGCCATACAAGACGTGGCGGCTACGTATGCGGCGGCTCAATCTACTTACAAGCGGCGGCAGGCCCAAGAGGAACGACTTGACATTGCTTCATCTAAAATAGACGTGGGCATAGAGCTCATGGATGAAATGTTCGTTTACACCCAAGAGCGCCGCACAAATCTCCAGAATTCCTATTTTGAGCACATCGTGGCCTACAACAAAGCTATCACAAGTCTGAATCTGGCGACCGGGCGACTGCTGGAATTCAACAACATCTATCTCCAGGAAGGAAAATGGTGTCCCGAAGCGTACGATGATGCAATGTTGCGGGCTAAGGCAAGAACGCATGGTATTGATGACCCGAGCTTAGGAACGCAACCAGCGGAATTTGTCACGGGGGCTCCGGCAGGTTATGTGGAACTGCAAACTCCTCAATTCAACTACGACCAGGAAGTCGTCCCGGAGCCAGAAGTTGCACCGGATGACCAGAGTGCTTCACTTCCGCAGTAAACACAAGCCGAATGAGCCTGAGGCGCTAGCCGATTGTGTTTAGCGTTTTCAATCGGCTAGCGCCTCAGGCTCAAGTCGCAAGATATTATTCTGACGTCACAGTAAGCTATGATCATTCCATGCGAATCGCCCACATCATTACCAGACTAATCATCGGCGGTGCGCAGGAGAATACACTGTTCAATGTGGATGATCAGCATCACCTGTTTAATGACGACGTTTGCCTGATCACCGGACCGGGACTTGGCCCCGAAGGCTCGCTGGAACCCAAAGCCCGCCAACGTGGTCTGGACCTGCGTGTGCTGCCGGAACTGCGCCGCAGCCTGAATCCATTGCAGGACTGGAGTTCTCTGAAAGCCATTCGCCGCGCGTTCGCAGACTACGCGCCGCAGTTGGTGCACACGCACAGTTCCAAGGCCGGCATTCTTGGACGCCTCGCCGCCCATCAGTTGGGAATCCCCGCCGTCCATACAATTCACGGCGCGTCATTTCACTATGGTCAGAATGTCATGGCTCACACCGCATACAAGTGGGCAGAGCGGCGCGCCGCACGCTGGTGCCAGCACTTTATTACGGTTTGTGATGCCATGATTGATCAATATGTTGATGCTGGTGTCGCGAGTCGCGACAAATTCACCACCATCTACAGTGGCATGGATGTAGATCACTTCCTGACGCCCCGCCGAGATCCAATTACCCTTCGCGCTGAACTGGGGATTGCTCCGACAGATATCGTGCTGGGAAAAGTCGCTCGACTGTTTCATTTGAAAGGTCACGAATACCTGATTGAAGCCGCTCCGCAGGTTGTAAAAGCCGTTCCGAACGTGCGTTTTTTACTCGTCGGCGACGGAATCCTGAAAGCCCAGTTTCAAGCTCGCATTGCCGAACTGGGACTGACGAAGAATTTTGTGTTTGCAGGCCTGGTTGCTCCTGAAGCTGTCGGTGAATACCTGCATGTGATGGATGTCGTGGTGCATACGAGCGTCTGGGAAGGACTCGCACGCGTGCTGCCACAGGGCTCGATTGCCGGCAAGCCTGTGATCAGTTTTGCAATCGATGGCGCTCCGGAAGTTTGTGTTCCTGATGAAACGGGTTTACTCGTGGAACCACGCAACATACCGCAACTGGCTGCAGCGATGATTCGTTTGGCTCAGGACGCTGAGTTGCGGCAGCGTCTGGGAGCAACGGGCAAAGCTCGCTTCACGGAACAGTTTCGTCATCAGAACATGACGCGACAGATTCGAGAAGTCTACGCCAAGGTTCTTGCCGACCGATGATCGTTGTTCAACCTCTCTGATCTTCCGCGACATCATCTCCATAACAACGCCGTGTATTCCGTTTTTGGTGCCTGTGACATAGACTCGACTCTGCGTAAAGAGATAGTCTCAAGTTCCGGAGCGTTACGTGGCCGACAAGACGTTTGGAGAGCGGCTCTACCTGGAGTATGCCGCCCGAGGCGAACGTAGTCGATTTGCTTACGAGGACGTGCAGGTTCTGAAAGCTGTGCAGTCGGTCGAAGATTTGCATCAACTCTGCTCTGAGGTTTCGGGCGAGATCATTCCGGAATCCGCGTCTGCTAGCGAAATGCTCGAAACATGTGTCATGCGAGAGTCGGAACAAAATGACGCTGAGACAGTGGGTGCCGTGTTCGCGTCCGGATTCGAAGGCTGTCTGATTGGGATTGTCGTAATTCCTCTAATGCTGCTAGGCGCGTTTATTGGAGTTGTGCTTCGATCGCTTGGGCTGCGTCTGGACATTCTGGCGCAGCGATATGCGTTTGCGTTCACGATAGCCGCAATACTGTTTCTTTCAACGGG
>JANOZG010000089.1:0-7662 GCA_031429275.1 Planctomycetota bacterium | reverse complement strand
CGTCGCACCCTGTCATCGACGGACAAGATGTCCGTCGTACTGCACATCGCTGGTAAATTATTATCAGCCGCTCGCCTAAACACGGCTCGGTCAGCCGTGGTCAGTTTGAGATGGGGAATGTTCCAAACTCCCGCCGACTATCGGACCAGAACATCATCGCCTGAGACTCCTGCAAAATCGCCGGATATGGCTGCATGGCCCGGCTGATCTCCATTTTCTTGCTTCGACCAGGCCGGACGCTGCGACCAAGATCATAAAGCGAAGAGGACAGTTCGCAGATGCCATTTCCGTTCTCTGTGATAAGAAGTCTCTGCCGAGGTCCAGTTTTTGTGAACAAGCGTTAATGCAGAAAGACCGCTCGGTTAACGGTGCTCTGGCATTTCTGAACAACATGGACCCGGCCCAACGTGGTATAATTCCCATGGCAGCAGCGAGACCGTGGCGGCGTTCTGTTCCGCGACTCCGTTGACCACGCCTCGTCTGCACTTCCCTGTGTCGGCCCAGCAGCCAGGGTTGACAATTGGACTTTCGCAGCAGCGGCAAAGGATGCAGATCGATTTCGACTGCAAGCAGGCGTGTGCAACCGATACAACCCGGAGTATCTGCCCCAGGGTGGGCGGAAGATCGGGATTTGGACCATCAAATCGGCAAAAAATGCTTTCAAAGTCCTTGCCTTTCGGCAATTCTTGCAACTGAAGACCGTCAAACGTCGAATATTGAGATACGTTTGGCATCCAAGGACGCGAAGTCTCAGGAGGCCGTTTGGACACTCATTCTGTGGACCGCTGATCCTTGTTGGGTCAGCATTGAATCATCAGGTCACACAACAATCATTCAAGACGATAGATTGACCAGGGACTGGACATGTTAGTACTCAGCCGAAAGAAAGACGAGAAAATCGTTATTGGCGATTCGATCACTCTTATGGTGATTGAAATCCGTGGCGACAAAGTTCGCCTTGGCATCGAAGCACCGCGTGATGTGACCGTACATCGCGAAGAAGTGTATGAAGCCATTAAACGCGAAAACACACCAGAACAAAAGCCGGAATAGTCATGCCACGTTGACGGTCGCTATTCCGTCAACAGCGTGTATCAGGCGGTAATTGTTGGCTGCATGGGATGACATATTGTCATCGCCGTTGCCAGAGTCCTCGATAGATTGGCAGTCCCAGCTTTCGTTTCTTGCGTTCGAAGCTGGTTTGGTAATCCATATCACCGTTGGATTCGCGTTCGGCGGGCGTAGGGCATCTTGAGAATTCAAGGTGATGGTCCAGCATTCCCTGTGCCATTTCGAAGTAATCGGCCACATCAGTCCAGTGATGGACCAAACCACCGGGTCGCAGGATTCTTGCGAGCATGCCCAGGAATTCGTCGTTGAACAAACGACGTTTCTGATGTCGTTTTTTCCACCATGGATCTGGGAAATACACATGCGCGGCATCCACAGATCCCGGCGTGATCATTTCCGTAAGCAGAATGCGGCAATCGCCCCCAATGACGCGAGCGTTGGGCAGATTCTGTTTCATTAGCCGCGTCGCAGTACGACGGCCTTCGCGAAAATCAATTTCAAGGCCAAGAAAATTGGCATTTGGAGTCGTGACCGCAGCGTTGAACAGGAATAACCCGCGACCACATCCAATATCTAACTCAACCGGATTTTCGTTTTCGAAGAACTCAGACCAGTTGAGTGATGTTCCAACATCAGCAATCGTCTGGAACCAGGGTTTCAGAGGTTTGATAGGGGCAGTTTGCATGTCGAAAGCCTTGGTTACCTGCATCAGCTTTTGTTGACAGTGACGCCCAGCATTTGACCCTCGAACATCAATTCTCCATTAACCCAGCCCTGAAAATTGAATTGAGCCAATCTTCGGGCCATGATGCGAGTCACTTTTGCGACGAGGTCCAGTCGAGAGCCCGGATAGATTGGTTTGCGAAACCGAACTTCATCCATGCCGCCGAAACCAAGATAGTCGCCACCGATCAAATCGTATTTGCGAGCATAGAATCCGCCCAACTGAGCGGCCGCTTCGCACTGAACAACACCCGGCATGAGCGGAAAGCCTGGCATATGCCCGCGGATCCAGAATTCATCGTGCGTCAACTGCTTATAGCCGACGACGAGATGTTGCGATTGGTCCACATGCACGATTGCGGAAAGTTGCTCCATTTCGAACCGTTGCGGGTTCACTTCCCGAATCTGTTCCAGACTATAAACGGGTTTGCTGAAATCCAAAGACTTCAAATCACAGATCGGTTCTGAGGCCATCGACGACTTTCACTCCGCGACAAACGACAATCTCGCATGTCTTGCTAGAACTGCAATTGGCTGTAACGCGTTTTCCAGACGTTTGCCAGTGACTCAACGAATTTTGGCGAATTGCAATGCTATTGGACAACTCTCGCAAGGCTACAAGCCGCCAAGACTTCAGATTTTTTCAGTTCGAGGCATTATTTTCTTCGAACACGGTGCGATCCGTTCCATATCCGCCACAAATCTCAGGAACGCGTGATTTTCGAAGCCCATCGACAAAAGTCTCTGGATTATGTAAAAATCCGCCCATACGATAGAGGTCTCTCGGAGAGATGGCAGAGCGGCCGATTGTGCAACACTGGAAATGTTGTGTCCGGGCAACCGGACCGGGGGTTCGAATCCCCCTCTCTCCGCTTATTTCGACACACACAAAGCCCGGTGAAACGTCAGACGCCAGCGTCTGGGAGTTTCATCGGGCTTTGTTTGTCATCAACGCAAGTATCTCCGTGAGAGCTCCATGTCATCTTCACTTATTCGCATTCTTGTGATCATTGCAACAACGTTGCTCTCGTCGATTGGCGGTTTCAAACCCTCCACCTCCGCCGCCGATGATCCCGATAGTGCTTCGGTCGTTCACTCGCTGGCCGGCTGGCTCGATCAACATCCGCTGAACGATGAGAACTTACAATCGATCGATAGATTGGCTTTCGCGACAACATCACTCTCCAGGGCTGATGCAGAGAAGACTGAAGAGTTGCTCTGGGACGCCCGTCAGCATGCGTTGCGAGAAAGTCGCAAAGCGGAGTTTGATGCGAGAATGCTGACAATCGGTAATGCCGAAATGCCGTTTTGGTATAAGGTCTTCGGAGATGCCCCGAAATCCGGACGCAGCCTGTTCATTTCAATGCACGGTGGCGGCGGTGCACCGGCGGCTGTAAATGATCAGCAATACGAAAACCAGAAACAACTCTATCAGCCAGCAGAAGGCGTATACCTTGTTCCTCGCGCCGCAACAAACACATGGGACTTGTGGCATCAGTCACACATCGATGATTTCTTCGATCGCCTGATTGCCGACATGATCCTGTTCGAAGGCGTAAACCCCGATCGAGTTTTCATCCTGGGTTATTCGGCCGGCGGCGACGGAGTCTATCAACTGGCACCTCGCATGGCTGATCGCCTCGCCGCAGCTTCGATGATGGCTGGCCATCCCAATGAAGCTCAACCTGATGGCCTGCGCAATATTGGCTTCACAATACACGTGGGGGCAAATGATGCAGCTTACAATCGAAACCAAAAAGCCGAGGAATGGCGAGACCAGCTTGCGGCTTTACAGGAAACAGACAAGGACGCATACGTTCACGAAGTCTCATTACATCCCGGTCGAGGTCACTGGATGAATCTTGAAGATAACGTTGCCATTCCGTGGATGGCCCGTTTTTCTCGAAATGTCTGGCCACAAAAGGTCGTCTGGTTACAGGATGACGTCATTCACAGCCGCTTCTATTGGATCGCTATGGAGACTGACAAGACAAAAGCTGGCGACAGAATTGTGGCGAAATTAAAAGGAAACATGGTTGTATTCCAGCATTGCGATGCGAGGAAGCTGACGCTGTTACTCAATGACCGCCTTCTGAATCTTGACGAGGACATTGCGGTCGAATCGCCAACTCACAAATCGACCCAGCATCGAGCGGCCAGGACCATCAGCGTTCAGGCAAAGTCGCTTTTAAACCGCTTCGACCGTGCCGCCATGTATTCCGCCACGCTCGAAATCAGCTTTTCCGAATAACACGCTGACAGGAGCGACGGGACCCGCTAAGGAAGGTTTGTGCGAAAGCATCTTCCGGTCACGCCGCCTTTTTCTTTCCTTTGCCCTTGCCTTTGGCTTTGGGATTCTCGGCTGAATCTTCGTTCTTCGATGGCATAGGAGCCTTCACTTCGGCTCGCCATGTGACAAGACGGTCGTGCAGTTCTTTTGCTTTCTCAGGCATGTCCTTTGCAAGATTTTTCGTTTCGCCGATATCGTCGCCGAGGTTGTAGAGTTCCAATCGACCATCTTCCAGAAACTCCATCAGCTTCCAGTCGCCGACCTGAATGAGACTCACCGGTGTGCTGCGCCAGAGTCCCGGGCCGGACCCCAGATAACCGGGGAAGTGCTGATAGATGGCATCGCGTTGCAATTTGGCGGCTGGATCTTTGAACAATTTCGTAAGGCTCTCGCCGTCAAGCACCTGCTGCGGTTTTGGTGCCGCAGCAATTTCGAGGAACGACGGGAAAATGTCGACATGAATCGTCGGAACGTTACACGACGATCCAGCGGCCGTCACACCGGGCCAGCGAACAATAAAAGGTTCGCGCGTGCCACCCTCGTAGAGACTTCCTTTGCCGCTTCTTAGTGGAGCGTTATCCGTGATCCCGCCGCCATCTTCATCTTTCTCTTTGGACTTTTTGACTTTGGATTCCATGCCTGGATCGCGCTGTAGACCATCGGGCCGGTTGTAGCCGCCAACTCCGCCGTTGTCGCTGGTGAAGATCAGCACCGTATTGTCGGCCAGCTTTAATTCATCCAATGTCTGCATGACACGTCCGACACTTTCATCGACTGACGCAATCATTGCTGCGTACGTTGCGTTGTTGTGTCCGCCGACACCAGGCTTGGGTTTGAACTTCGTCACCAGATCGGCCTTCGCGTCATGCGGTGAATGAACACCAAAGTGCGGTAGATACAAAAAGAATGGCTTGTCTTTGTGCCGCGTGATAAAGTCGACAGCCTTGTCGGTCAGAAAGTCCGCAAGATACTGCCCTTCTGGATACTCAGTTTTCGGGTCAGTGGCAAAATCAAAATGTTTCCCCGCGCTGACAATCGCCTCATCGAAGCCGCGTTTGCCAGGGAAATAGTCTCCCCGCTCGCCGATGTGCCACTTGCCAAACATACCAGTCACGTAACCACCCGCCTTCAGTTGCTTTGCAATGATATCGCGATCGAGCGGCAGATTCGTAACGTTTTCCACCGGCCGCAACGGGCGCATGCTCCAGTCGAAACGATCTGTGCTGCCGACTGTGTAAACACCAGTGCGAGCACCATATTGTCCGCTCATCAATGCAGCCCGAGTCGGCGTGCAATTCTGACAATGATGATGGTTCAAAAGCGACATTCCCTGCTTTGCAAGCCGATCAATATTCGGCGTTTCGTAATACTTGCTGCCGAAACAAGCGACATCCGTGTAACCTAGATCGTCGGCCATGATGAACACGATATTCGGCTTCGCAGTTGGTTCATTTGCTGTCGCGTCGGCCATGTTGAATGAAGTGAACAACAAAGCGATAACGAAAGTGTGAAAAAGCTTCATAGCGGATCAATCCAGGAAGAACAGTTGTTTGGGAAAGTGGGAGTGTTATTGGAGAGTCCTGATCCGGCGACAACAAGTGTTGTCGAAGTGTATTCGACGACCGAACCACTGCGGTAGCGAATCGAAGCATGTATCGTTGTGGTCCATGCAATCAGAAATCAGCAAACGGACGACAAAGACCATCGCCGACGAAGCAACAAGGAACGACCGGGATGCTTCGCCGGATCGATCGAATAGCGTCGCGGCCAACGTCATTCGATGAACGAGTTCACAGAGCCCTTCGGTAGAGTTCAATAAATGATGCTGTGTTCATCGGGCGTGGATTGAAGGTTCCGGTCCATTGTTGTGCTGCTTCAGTCGCGAGTGTCTCGAGTACGGCTTCATCTGCTTCTGCGTCGATCGCCTGTGAAACGGAGATTGGCAGATCAGCCTGGCGCAGGAATTCGGTGAAGCCATCGGCCAGTTGAAACGGAGCATTGTCGACACTCGTCTCAGCATCCTCCCATTTTGCTGCCATGACCAGGTCACGATAGAGCTCGGCTGACACATCAGCATTCCAGCGAATGACGTGTGGCAGCATCAGGCCAACGGCAACGCCGTGAGTTGTCGCATATTGTGCAGTAAGCGGATTTGCTGCGGCATGAGCAGCACCGAGCATACTGTTTTCGATCGCCGCACCTGCCAGGAATGCACCCAGTTGCATACGTCCGCGTGCGTCCAGGTTTTCAGGTTCTCGAAGAATAATCGGAAACGCTGACGATAAAAGTTCCCACGCCTGACGAGCAAACATCTGCGAAATCGGGTTTCGCTTGGTTGTTACGTAGCTTTCAATGGCATGTGTCATCGCATCAATGCCAGTAGCTGCAGCCACAGATGGAGGCATTGTGACAGTGAGTTCGGGATCCAAAATGGCGATGCGGCAAGCAGCCTTCGGATCGCCGCATGCCATCTTCATGTGAGTTGCGGCATCTGCGATGACGGCAAATGATTGAGCTTCACTGCCGGTTCCCGATGTCGTCGGAACGGCAATCATGGGCAGCATGGCAAGCTTTGCTTTGCCCACACCTTTATAGTCGTGAATTGTGCCACCGTTCGTGAGCACGAAGTTCGCACCTTTTGCACAATCGATGCTGCTGCCGCCCCCCAGACCAACGATCAGACCAATGTCACGGGGCCTGGCAAACGCGACGCACCGTTCAATATCGCTGCTCGAAGGGTTCTCCTGAACTTCGTCAAAGACTGCCACTTCAAGCCCGGCATCGCGAAGAATCATTTCCGCTTTGGCAGTGTATCCGGTTTTTCGAAGTCCCGCGTCCGTAACAACGAGCACTCGACGGTCGCTTAATTCTTTGGCCAGTCTTCCCAATTCTCCAAACGTGCCACATCCAAAGACAACGCGAGTTCGCTGGTAAAAATCGAAACTGGGGACGGAAGTCGATTGTTCATTGGAATTCGCGTGAGTCGGCTGAAGGGAAGAAGTCATGAAATGCCAAACTGCTGGGCGGCGATTATGTGGCCTCAGATATTTCTGGTGGGCTCATTACGAAGAGGGTTTTGAATGCTAAGCATAGTATTCCTGCTGCCGTACAACAACGAGTAAGCAAAATTTGCCCCGCATTCCGATAGCGTGTCAAAACGGCAGGCTTTCCGGGCAACCTCTACACCTCGAATCCTGAATGGATGTGGCAGAATTACCGGAAAGTGTTTGCCGTAAGCAACTTACGCTTTGAATTGAAGTCATGGCACGTTATTCGCTTTGTGCTCGCTCCAAAGGTTTGCTTTCTGCAAATCTGGCCGCTTACGGTCCATCTGACGACAGTTTGGACCTTCGGGGTCATTTAAATTTCCAATCATTGAAGTGCGATTGACAGGTCAGGAGAAAGTCATGGCGAAGAAGGCTGCCGCAAGCGGTACGCGAATTGTACCTCTGGGGGATCGCGTGGTGCTGAAGCGAGCCGAAGCTGAAGCGAAAACTGCCGGGGGGATTTTGCTCCCGGATTCAGCTCAAGGCAAGCCACAACGTGGCGAAGTTGTTGCTATCGGCGACGGCTATGTC
>JANOZG010000088.1:0-3100 GCA_031429275.1 Planctomycetota bacterium | reverse complement strand
GCCGTGATCGCATCGGCCAGATTCAAAGATTCTCTGAGCATTTGAATCAACTGTTTCAGACTTCAGTGCGCGGCATGTGGTTGCCTGAACGTGTCTGGGAACAGTCATTCGCAGGCGATATCGCAGCGGCCGGACTGCAGTACACGATGGTGGACGATTATCATTTTCGTTGCGCAGGTATTCCGCAAAATGAATTGATGGGCTACTACTCCACAGAAGATGAAGGTCGCCTGCTTTTTATGTTTCCGGACAGTGAACGATTGAGATATTTGATTCCGTTTGCCAAGCCGGAAGAGTGCATCGAATACCTGCAGGAGATTGCATCGACGTACGACAATCCTGTCATTGTTTTTGGTGACGACGGAGAGAAATTCGGTTCCTGGCCGGAGACTCATCAACATGTCTACACCGACGGCTGGCTGCGGAAATTTCTGGATCTGTTGCGCGACAACGAGTCATGGATCAAGATCACAACGCCGTCCGGAGTGCTGGATCATGTGGCACCAATTGGTCGGACTTATCTTCCCGATGCCAGCTATCGCGAGATGACTGAGTGGGTTCTGCCTCCTGCGTCTCAAAAGGAATTCGTCAGTCTGACGCGACTTTATCCAGACAACGAAGAATGGCAACGGCTTGTGCGATTTACACGCGGCGGCTATTGGCGAAATTTTCGGACACGCTATCCGGAAAGCAACGAGATGTACGCGCGAATGATTGATGTCAGCAATCGATTGGCGGTACTTCAGGCGAAGAGTGACCTGTCGGAAGATGCCCAGGAACTACTGGAAGATGCTGTTACGCATCTGTACCGAAGTCAGTGCAACTGCACCTACTGGCATGGAGCCTTTGGCGGTCTGTATTTGCCGCACCTTCGGAATGCTGTTTACAAAGAACTGATTGCAGCTGAAATGCTGATGGATCAGGTGACGCGTGGAGTTGGTGGATGGGTTGATGTGGCTGTTGGAGATTTCAACCTTGACGCTCGCCAGGAAGTGAAACTCAGCAACCATCGAATGGTGGCATTGCTCTCGCCAGCGATGGGTGGTCACCTTTATGAACTGGATCTGAAGGCGAATGAAGTCAATATTCTGGCAACGCTGAATCGTCGTCCAGAACCGTATCATCAAAGAATCATTGATCATGCCAACAACGTTGTGTCCGTTGGCGATGCAGATCTGGCGGCGGTTTCTAAGGAAATTAAATTTCGTCAGCCGAATCTGGAAAAGAAGATCAGCTATGACAAGTGGCCACGCAAAAGCCTTGTTGACCTGTTTCTGCAGCCCGGTGCCACACATGAAGATTTCCGTCGCGGCAACTCGATGATCGGAGATTTTGCGACAGGTGTCTACGAGGCCAGTATTCGCAAGAGTGATCAGCTGATTGCTGTTGAGATGCGACGCCGGGGCCGAGTTAGTGACCTGAATGGCGAAGTTCGCAAGATTGTCTTTCTGTCATCTGATCGACCGAACGAGATGTTAATCCAGTATCATTTGGCGGGATTTCCACAAAATGTGCCACTGCATTTTGGCGTGGAACTGAACTTTGCCGCCATGCCGGGCGGTGCCGATGATCGCTATTTTTATGACGCGGTCGGACAACGACTCGGTACTCTGGATACCATGCTGGATCAACGCAATTCTGAACGCATCAGCCTGGTTGACGAATGGCTTGGACTGGACGTCAGCGTAGAAATGTCGCGAGCGGGTGGCATCTGGACAATGCCGATTGAGACCATCAGTCAGTCCGAAGGCGGATTTGAAGCAGTCCATCAAAGTGTCTGCATCGTGCCTCACTGGGAATTTATAATGCCCGAACAGGGAGCATGGGTCGTTGATCTGCGTATCGTCTTCGACAGCAGTGTCGCGGCCGCTCGCAGGCTTGTGCAGGCTTCGGCGAGGCCGAAAATCGCCGAGGTGACTGTCGGCTCAGGTGCGACCGGAGAATAGTTCCAACATGAGCCTGAGGCGCTAGCCGATCGCATTTCAAGAAATCGGCTAGCGGCACACGCTCAGATCTGATGGACTACTCCACACTCTCTGTGGCACTCACCAGTTCAACTTTGCCGTCATCGCCGTGCTCTGTTTCAGCAACAGCCGATTCGTCAGCGCGCCGCTCTGTCCATGCTGCCTGGAATCGCCCGGTCATCTGACCGGCCACTGCTCCACCGATCTGTGCGATGGGCCCCGCCCCGGTTGCAACGGCGATGGTGGAGCCGTAGTTTGCGTGCAATACCCGCAGCCCATCAACGCGTTCTTCAGCCTTGCCGTGCTGCTCCACAAAGGCGACCGCATCGCGAACATTCACGGATTCATGCCAGATGGACACAAAAGGCAAGTGATTCACAGCCGCATAGGTTCCCGGCAGCGTTCGGCTTCTGACGTCCTTGGCATACGCCGTCGCTTCCACCGCCAGCGCGGGCACGTCGGAATAAACGTAGACGCTGTTCGTATACGGATTGTACTGGTCCCGGCCAATGATGCGACCGGGAATCAACGTGTAACCAATAACACTCATCGTTCCCATGGGATAGCGCCAGCCCGGGGCAACGGTGGTATTGGTACGAAGTCTGCTAAACTCATCAATTGGATCATACTCATTGATTCTTGCACACAGGCCGTCGAGTTGATGCATTTCCGCAAACGTCGCAACGGATTCCGTAGTTTGATCGCTGACGTCGTGATTATCCACGCGACGATCCCACAGCAACAGTTTGCGAGGCACGCCAAACAACCAGCCTGCAGAATCCAGAACCTGGTTCGGGCGACCGTAACGAACATCCAACGCTGATGTGGAGTTTTCGGGGCTCGACTGCGGCTGTCCTGAAAAGACGCAGCGGGACGTCGTTGCCTGATCGTGAGCACATCCATTCAACGTCACCAGGACTGCAGAGAGTGTCAGCATCACAGCATTTCCAGCTGCAGTTCGCATCCATGCCTCAGGTTGAATGTTCGGTGGCGATCTCGGCCGCACCAAAGTTGGCATTTGGGTTGAAATTGGGGTATCGAAAGAATGTGAAATCTGTTTCGCTGCGTGAAGTGGATTCAGGCGAGCGTTAAGGCCCAGGGAGGAGGCGACCATGGAAACTCTGGCACGAGGTGTC
>JANOZG010000087.1:0-5654 GCA_031429275.1 Planctomycetota bacterium | reverse complement strand
AAATCCTGTCATGCTCTGGCCGAGACGGCTCGCCTACAACGGAAACGAGACATTGCGCGGGGATTCAGGATGCAGGCCATTGCCACAGCAGCTAGGCGTCCTCGGTCCATGAAACAACTACTAACCCTCTTCGAGGTGGGAGTGGCTGCCTCAGGCGGGTTTGAGAAAATGCTTCGTGACTGGCATGCGTCAGTACAGGAGGCGGTCGAACGCAGAGTGTCATTGCCTCGACGGCTCGGCTTTTATGAATCGATGTTTGCGATGTCGGTCCTAGTTGATCAGCGAAGCTCGAAGGGCGACAAAGAGGCTTTACCACAGGAATGTGATCGCGGACCAAAAGGCTAATAGCGGCCGTTGCAGACAAATCATGGAGGCGTGCCTGCTCATTTGAAACGTGATTCTGAACGCGCTGAATGGATTTGTATGTGGATCGTCGATACCCCTTGAGCGTCCCATCCGCGACGTGCCGGACCGCAACTTCGACGGACAAACTAAGCGTTCCAATGAATCGGCAAGCACGCTCCTCAACCATGTTGCTGAGGTTTACCATGCCAAATTTCAAGCAATTGTCGGCCATCAAACGATTTAGCACGTCATCAAGCATTGGGTCGGAATTGTTTTGCTGCATGCTCATGGGGGTGCTTCTTTCTGCATTCAGCCATTGATGGAGTCGATCGAACGGTCAACGTTCCGCATCAAGATCTCTATTTCCCGACATCGTCCCGGTTTGTGATGCACTCGCAGCACCCCTGCAGCTTGCATTCGTTTCAGGGAGCGCGACGCCGATTGCCGATCCACATGAAAACGATCCATCAGTTTTCGAGTGAACCGAACCGTTGAAGATCTTTCAAGCCCCGATTGATACAACAACGCCAGAGCAACGCGCAACACTGTGGGACCCGGCAGCACAAGCACGCCATCGAGCCATTCCATCAGAATAGGTCCCCGAATGAATGCCCCGTGTTGTCGGGGGGACCTATTGTGGGCTCGTATCGGCTGTTTCCGGAATCTCGCTGCGGGAGCAGGAGAAGCGGAAGGATTAGCCCTCAGAGAAGATTCGGGGGGTAGACGAAACTCTGCGAATTCACTTTCATCGGCCACAACTTCACTCCAGTTATTATTAAGAAGAGATAGAAACACAATAAGACTCTTTATGAGACTAGGCGGGGTAGTCACCGGTGATGACCAACCTGCGACACCGGTGACAGGGGTGGGGTGATTACCGGTGACGGGGGTTCCGGAGCAATCATGTTGGCCAAGATGCCATTCACTCGGCCCCACATTTCCTCCCCGCGCTCGTCCAAATATCGGTCCGGGAATTGCACAATCTCGGCATCCGTTCGCAATTCGAACCCATCGAGAATAATCCGCCCGGCTTCACACATCGCGGCCTGGGTGTCCGCCACCACCGCGTCGATCTCATCCGCCGGCCCTTCGACCATCACGGCGTCGTGAATCGGAGCCAGCAACCGGATGCCACGTTCGACGATCAGACAACACGCCAACCGCAGCATTTCCGCCCCGTTCGCCTGACATGGAAAGTTCGCCAGACTCCGTGGGTTGGCATCTGGTCCGATAAACAAGTTCCAACCGAACACGGTATGCAACCGACGGAACAACATTGCATGATCGACGGCAGCTTGTGACCAGCGCCAATAGGCGGGGTACGTCTGTTTGTGCAATCGCAGCAATTCACGGCCCACGATCTCCGGTTCCCCCAGCGAAGCGGCCAACGACTGTTCGCCCATGCCATACTGCACCGCCAACGCGCACACCTTGAATCGAGTCCGTTCGCCCGGGTGAGTTTTCTTCGTTGCATTCGGCGGCACGGCTCCAGCCTGTTTGGCAAATGTCAAATACGGATCCCCGCTTGAATACGCTTCCATCATTCCTGGGTCACCAGACAACGCCCCGGCAATCGCGAATTCCTGTTGAGACCAATCAACGTAAGCAATCGCCCGGCCCGGCTCCGGTTTGATCAGACTACGCAACCATGCCGACGGGCCAAAGATGAATTTCGAAGTGCTCGGTTGGTTCCTCCCCGTTCGAGCCCGATACGGTGACAACAAACAACGGTTGCGGCCATCGATCCCAACCGCCAGTTCATTCAGACGCAACTGGCCCAATGTGTGGCGGAGTTCTCGAATCGGCCCGACTTTTTGGGGGTGACGTTTGGCCATTTGCCGGAACGTTTCATCGTCCAGAGCCAGAGCCCCGGATTCCAACCTTGGCCACGGGATCCCGTTCGCCACAAGATACGCTGCCCATCGATTGGCCTTGAACGTCCGCCCCTCGTAGACACCGTAGTCCGAGTTGATCGCATCGACCAACCGCTCCTGAATTGAACTCCAGTGTTCGCGCAGCAACGCCAGCTTGTTTGAATCGATCGGAACCCCGTTCCACTCCATCCGAGCCACAGCAGCCATATACCGACCCCGGTTCAACGCATGATCAACGTTGATTGTGGGAACGATCTTCGGCAACAACCGATTCAAGGAATCAACGTCCGTCTGGCAATAGTCCAACAACGCGACCCGCTCGGCTGGTGAGTATGGGCCACCACGCATCGCCAGTTCTCGGAGTTCGTGTTTCTCCGCGGCGTCGATGGCGTCAAGTCCAAAGTATGCTAGAGCCCCCAGCAAGCCACTTCCGCAGGGAGTTGACAATCCGTTTGTCAGATTGCGAAACTCACAATACAAGTCGATCACACGGCACGGCAGAAGCCATTGGTTAGCAATGAAGCAACCGAGTTCCGCGCTTGCGTAGTACGCAACGAACAACACATCCGGGCTAGTCGGGATCGGGCATTGCTGCGGTTCGGCTGAGTCATCGAACCAAAGCCGCAGCAATTTACCTGAGCGGAATTCACGGCCCACCAGGCAAAGCGGCGTTGGCCGTTCTCCCGGTGGGCACATGAATTCGAAATCGACCAGCCAGATTTCTCTGAACTGGTCAAACATCAGATTTCCCCCCGCAGTCTCTGAAGGCACGGGTGGGACATATCACGAATGAAACGGCCCTGAAAGCCCAACCGCAGATAGTCGGCCATCGTCAGATCGAGTGGCCATTCCGGCTCCGCAAGTTTCCCGCCAGCAACGTAAGGGACGTAACATCCGGCCGACATATCAGCGACCGAACGCAGCCACTGAGACTCTGCCAGACGCGCGGCTTCGATGCCTGATTCATGCCACCGGTTCGGCCGACCGTCAGACGATGGCAATGTCAGCGGCCAGAGAAATGGTACGGGACTATTTCTGGACACGGCCAACACCAGCGCCGTCGGAGTGACATCACCGGGCATGGCAGGCCAGAGTTCTGGCGTCACCATGTAAACTTCGCGAGTGTCTTTGTCGACAAAACACCCGGTTTCAAATCTCCATTCCGCACCCGGCCGAACGCGGACAAACTCATGCTTGTTCGGCTTTCGAGCGGCCACGACCGTGATCACCGGTTTCACTGCGGCCATCGACGTGAAATCCTGACTCAGTTTCATCTTTGCCAGGTTCGCTGGGTCGAACGGATCAGCAGAAGTTATTGGGATTTCCGGTTCGCCGTTGGCTCCGGAATCATCAGACAGTAAACTGTTCTCCATCACATTGGCCTCCTCAAAGGGAACTACGACCAGCCGACGTTCTCGCGTCGGCTGTTTCGTTTTGGAAAGGGATAAGTTCAACTTGTTGTGGCGAGTCATTCGGCCACGAGAAAAATTGCTGGGCTCTTAGGGTCTTCCGGAGTCGCCTTTTCGGAGAAGGCTCCTTGTCATCCGTTGGCGGCCAGCGAGGCAAGCATTCGCTGTGGCGGCAGCATGGCGCACACTGAACACGGACCATCATTCGCCCCCTTTCCGCATTGCGTCGAATGTCTGACCACCGGACAACCAGCGGCGAGCCATTCGACCAGCGTCGTACGCAGCCATCGCAAGCTGCGGGACCAAGGTCAGCGTCGGTCAATGAGAACGGCCTTGAACCCTCCTCCGTGTCGTGAGGAATGGCGGTCGAGTAACGGCCACGCTGGCAACGCGGCACTTTCGGAGTATGACTTGGCTTGCCGTGGTGCAGGACCTTCTGTGAGGGGCTATTTGCCACAGTCGACCCCCTTTCTTGCATTCTGCGTGGGGAATCGGATCTCGATTCCGAAGCGGGTGGCCAAAGCATCAACTGCTGCCCGTTTCAGGTCAACGTCCCCCACGACATGGGCGGCTCGGGCAATTGCCACGAGCTCGGCAGGGCTATTCAGAGATTCCGTCATTGACATGGTTACCCCCTTTCAGTGAAAACCAGACGGTTCACTGATAGGGCGTTCGTTCGGATTCAAGTGAACCGAACGATGTGCAGACCAACGAAAAAAGCCCAATTCCTTGCGGAAACGGGCCGAAAATTACTTAAAAAAATTGGTGTTCGTTCGGTCAGAATGCCTTCGAACGGCGTTTGCCCCTATCGTCTCTAGCCGTTTGATGGTCTCGCAGCTCCGCTCCGTTTTGCTGCCGAAGCTTCATCAACAGCCTCCATGCATGCGTCGCCTGAATGCCCGATTTCGATGGCTTGCTACCCCAAGTTGCGATTAGAACCGTTTGCCACTGGGATATGGACCACTCTATACACACTTCATTCCTGTGCTTCTGCATCAGATCTACCATGACCGCGTTGAGCGACGGTCGTTTGGGTTTCACAGTCTTCCTGTCTGTCTCGGATTGAGTTGAAAGAACGATCTTCTGATCTCGTCCATATTGAATACCGCTTTCATCGTCCTGCCGCTCGGAATCAGAGACTGTCGGTTGCCGCATCAAAGCTGCCAATCTTCTGCAGATCGCACCACTCCGCTGCCAACCTTGTGCCAGTGCTTCTTCAAGGCCCCCTTTTGGCACTTCGTCTTCTGGAAGCCATAAAAACCTCTGCAATTCCGGATCTTCAAACGCGGTAGGAAACATTGGCTTTGGCACGAATATCGTGCAAGTACGAACTTCTAGGTATGAAAAACCAGACAACGTAGACCACAAAACACCAGGGCTCCTGATCTTCTCACTGCCCCGCGGGTTCACAATCTGGTCGCGCGCTACTTCAACCAGCCAGTCCGGTTCCGGATGTTCTTCAAGCCAGCCTCTCCTTATCGTCTCAAAGAGCATTGAACCAGCTGTCTCTACGGCTCGACAACGGCTATTCGTCAGGTATTCATGTTCAAGGCTACCGGGACTCTGGAGGCCCTCTCTTGCCCCGTCCGCTATATCACCGAAGATCTGTTCCAAATCTGAAAAAAAATGTGCCGCCGTAGTTCGTTGCTGATTCGGCCCACCTAATTCAATTGCGTTAATGACCTGCGCATATTCCCGGCCGACAAAATCTGGCGCCAAGGGCGGTAGGCTAGTTTTCATGACTATGGTTTCCAAACAAGGCGAGCTGAGGCGGCGCTCGGAAAACGATGCCGAACGGTAAAGTTCGTCGCGTCCATAACGCACAAGCACATTACATCAGCAATTCAACACGAGCTTTGCAAGGTCAAGGGTTACCAATCGCCTGTGCTGCACTGAAGTCGCTCAAGCGGTCATCTGAACGGTTCTCGATGCGGCCACTGTCGATTTCAGCAGCATTTTCATCCAGGATCTGCCACCGGTGCTGCGAGTCATACCCGGCATCCTTCTTCCGTTTCCGAAACCGGGC
>JANOZG010000086.1:0-7550 GCA_031429275.1 Planctomycetota bacterium | reverse complement strand
CTCCTCGAAGATTTGAGTGAAGAAATTCCGTTTTGCTGACCTTTTCAATCAACTCTACGGTTTCCCATCTCATCTTCGCGGAGCCTTTTTCCCGATTGTCCAGCTTTTTGTATGCTCAAACACATTTGAGGACAGACACTATCTAGGCGGCAATACGAAAGCCTCAGCCCAAGTCACACAGGTCACAAGTCCGAACACAAATTACACCGCCATGGCAAGCATGTTTTCGCTCCTGGACAAGCGGGAAGCGTTCTTGGATCGATACCTACAAGTGGGTGCAGGAAGTGCCACCGGAATGGCGAACGGGCAATCGATCAACGACACGTTCGGCAGCATTCGGATTAAGATGCCAGTCAAACGCCTGTTCCCGTGGTCACCGTCGTACATCGATGTAGCATCGAATTGGCACAACGGGGATGTCTGGGGTGGAGCTCCATTTGAAAATTCTTCCCCCATCGACATGAACTTGGATACGCTCTTCATATCGCATGACTACTACAAGGGTAGTGTTTTTGGACAGATGAACGAGACTATCGGGCGAATGGGCGTTTCGTATTGATCAACAGCTTGCTTTTGTCGACTTGTGGGTCTTAGTGCCTTGTCGTCATTGACGATTTACATTGCTAAGTCCGCTAGAAACACGTTCGGAAGAACGGAGGAATTTAGCTGATCTAGATTCGGATGCTTTCAAGCAGATGTCCACTTCTAAAGTCCCGGTTGGTTAGGAAGTGGTCGTTATGAATTCGCGTGCATTTTCCCACGGATACATGCATCGATTTTTGCAATCGATTCGATCAATTAGTTTTGGCAATTGGCTGAATTGACGGAAGGAATATGGAGATGCGAATCCGCCTGATTCAACACAGCGTGTTTGTGTTCAGCTTTTTCATTACTTCGCTGTCAGTAACGCTGCGCGCAGAAGACCCTCAGGACGATTTCCAGACGGGTTTCGAGAGATCGCTTTTCATAGCCGTTCCTGCCAGAATCATGGGTAAGGACGTATTCTGCATCCTGGATACAGGTTCATCAACTTGTGTGATAGACAAACGATTTGCTGAAACATTTCAAGGGTCCTTCGGGAAAGAGCAGGTCAGAACTGCCACTGATATCATTCAAGTAGAACGATACGAACGAGTCTCGCAACGTTGCATGGACTTTCCGAAACAAACTGGCCCGGCGGTTTCAGTTGATCTATCGGCCTTTACCGTTGCCACAGGGATACAGATTGATGCGTTTCTTGGCATGGATTTTTTGAAACCGCTAATTTTTCGAATAGACAAAGGCACACCAGAGTTCAGGGAAAGGACAAACTTCCAACCCGACTCAAAATCTACCGCTTACGCAGTGAAAACGATTAAAAGGTTACCCTACATCAAAGTGAGACTTCCAGTCCTTGCGAACCGCGATTTCCTACTTGATACTGGAAGTGCAGACTACTGCGGCATCACGACCGACTATGCAAATCAACTGATTCGTTCGAATGATGCTATGATTTTGGATGAGATTCCGACACTTGACGCGTCGGGGTGCATAACAAGAATCTCTACGTGATCCGGGAGATCGAATTCTTCGGAATTACCATGTATGACGTTCCAGCGGAAGAATCCTCGGTAAACGTCATTGGTCTTGGCCTAATGCGGCACTTGGAGTTTTCTGTCGATTTTGAGAACTCGATCGCCTACGTGCTGTCGCCATCGCATACAGAGGTTTCTTTTGATCTCGATGCTAGTGGACTGCGGACAGTTTTCAAATCTAAACAAGGCCAAGTCATACGCCGCATCGTGCCTGATTCCCCCGGGCAAAAAAGCAAAATCCTAACGGGAGATCAGCTCCTTGAAATCGATGGCTGTATCGCTGCGGAACTCTCAGTCTGGGAAATCCGCGAATTGCTGTCTCAGGCAGGCAAGACGATTCCGATCAAAGTGAAGAGTGGCGTTCAAGTGCGCGACATTCAACTTTCGCTCAGTCGCAAATTTGAATACCCGCCAAAATGGAAACCGCGCTCGACTGATGCCGATGCTTTCCTAAAATCCCTGGAAAGTGATTCGAAACCGTAGGCGGGCTTGGAAAACACACACTCGACAGACGGGAACGCACAGCATCAGTTGTGGTTCCAAACTTTCGTAATCCTGAATGGAGTGGATAAAGTGTTGTCTGCAATCAAACCCGTGTGCTGTTTGTTGTGCTGGTTGCTGCTGCGAGCCACGGGCATTGGAGAGGAGCGAATCGATCCATTTTTTTACGGATTCAAAAGAACAGCACGTATAATTGTCCCAGGCATTATTGAGGGGCGTCCCGCAAATTGTATGCTGGATAGTGGAGCGACGATCAGTGTCGTCGATATAGAACTGGCGGGTACATTTCCCGATCCCGTTCGTGGTGCAAATGCGAAAGTCGGCACCCCAACCACCATTGAGGAAGTCGAATCATACGAGAATATCCAGCGCAATTGCCTGAACTTCCCCAAGAAAACTGGGCGGATAAATGTTTCTGATCTGTCGAATTTAAATACGGATCGAGGAATTTCTGTCGATGCAATTCTTGGCATGGACTACTTAAGGGGCTTCATCTTCGAGATTAAGTCAGGAAGGCCACAGTTTGTGCCAAGATCGAATTTCCTACCTGATCGTTCAGCTACGTCACATCTCCTGAAAAGAAATGCTGTTTTGCACACGACTGTGTCTCTCGATCTGAGCGTTCTTGGTAAACGTGAATTCATAATTGATACGGGCTACAACGATTGCCTCGCAATTTCTTCGGATTGGATCAACCCGTTGCTTCGAGCTGGCGAGGCTGTGCTGCTTCAGGAGGTTGTTGCTGTCGATGGATCCGGAGCGAAAAAAAAATCTCTTTACGTGATCCGTGAAATTGAATTACTTGGGATCAAAATGAAAAATGTTCCAGCTGTCGCGTCTGAACTGAACTTGATTGGATTGGGGTTGATGCGACACCTTGACTTTTCGGTCGATTTTGAAAACCCCGTTGCCTATGTCCTCCCAACTTCTCGCTCCGTCCATTCGTTCGAAGCTGATGCGAGTGGCCTGCGGACTGTGTTTCAGCCGAACCATGGACTGATCATAAGCGGAATAATGCCCGATTCCCCGGCAGAAAAAAACAAGATCCGAACGGGAGATCAACTTCTGGAAATCGACGGGCACACCGCATCCGAACTGTCAGCCTGGGAAATTCGGGAGTTGCTCTCCCAGGCTGGCAAAACGATTCCGATCAAAGTGAAGAGCGTCGATCAAGTGCGCGACATTCAACTTCCGCTCACTCGCAAATTCGAATACCCGCCAAAATGGAAACCGCGTTCTACCGAAGCTGAGGATTTCTTAAAGTCTCTGCAGAATGAACCCAAACTTTAAGCTGACTCGGGGCATCTGGACAATCGTTGCGGCTGCAACTGACACTGACGAGGTGCCCTCACGGACCGCTCGAATGTTTACCTATTCGAGAGTTACAGACGGGATGAATTTCCGGACAGGGTCTCAAAGAACCCCGGCTTGCATCCGCCAATCCAGAAAATCGTGCTGCCGTCGCGCTTGTTGATTTTCAGCACCTGCTGACTCAAAATCGCAGTGATCAGCCCGCCAAAGATTACGAGAATTCCGATCGGGACCATGGCATCGGGGATGTTCATTGCGGCACCAATGGCAATCACAACGATGCCCAGCCCTATAATTCCAAGCCCAATGAGCAAGAGCCTTGTCTGCCTCTTCCTGGCTACTTCACTCAGAAAATATGTCACTCTGCAGGAACGTTGCATAATCAACGCCAGAATTACACCGCCAACCATATAAGCCCAGACCGGTGAATGCTTCAATGTTTTTGTAACCTCTTCGAGCCCCCTCGTCGCACCAGTGCGAACGCAGATCGGAGGCAGACGCAACTCACTCCCGCACCTGATGAGTTTCCCGTCAACTTGAAAACCAGACGTCTGATAGTTCGCCCGCTGACTACTCAACTGGCTTTTCGGCGGAGCGTAAGGATTGTTCTCATCAACCCAGTCATCCTGTTCGCCGAACTCTTCATCTGAATCGTTCAGCCACATATCATCCGAAACATTGCGATCAGAGGCAGGCTTTCGTGTTGCAGCTCGCGGTGGCCTTGGCTCGGGAGCAACAGACTTTGACAGCAATGGCTTCGCGGCAGCCTGTGGCTTCGCAGCCAGTTGCTCGGGTGTCGGCGACACTCTTCTGGCCTGTGTTGGCTTGTCCTGCGGTGATGAAAACTGACGAGGCGCTGCGGATGCAGGTCTTGAATCTGACACGCTGGTGCTGCGAGACTGGATTTCCCCAGCCTCGCTGTCTGCAACGGGAACCACAACGACAGCCTGACATGCCGGGCAACGAATCTTCTTCCCTGCGTATTCCGCCTTGAAACGGAGTTTGCGCTGACAACTTGAGCAACTTACTACGAATTGGCTGTCCATCTTCAATGACTTGCAAAAGACGTGAAGGAAACGCAATAGATGAAACAATTCTAATGAACATGGTCCGACAGAACGTGGTCGCCGCTGGCGAATCTCCCGCAATGACTTTAGGATTCCGGTGGACAGCGAAAAGATGCTGAAATCGATTCATTTGCCGCAATGCCCACCGGATCGTTGACTTCGAATTCCGTTGAATTTAGTAACATGCCATACTTGAGTTGCGGGATTCTCGGTAGACGATAGCCTGATGGCAACAACCTCCAAAATACAAACGAACAAATTGCCGATTGTTTCGACAATCAACGGCGAGGACGTTGCTGCTGCAAGGGTTACGGTACGCAGAATTCTTGGCAGTACCGGCACGAGCATTTTGATTCATTTCGTCGCAATCCTGGTACTCAGCCTGATCGCACACGTCCAGCAGGATACGTCACCTCCACTTGCCATTGAAGGAGATTTCAGCGAACTGATCGGTGATAGCGAAGCGGCTCTGGATTTAAGCGAGCCAGACTCGCTTGCGATTGAGACGACTCCACTAAACCTGCCGACAATCACAGAGTTGATTGCGCCTGATTCCGGAGCGGCGGCTGAAGCCAAGGTTGATCTGGCCGCATTTGGATCGAACAACTTCGGTGAAGCAGGTTCTGGACTTCCAACAGCCATCGCGGCAATTGCGTCCGGCATTCAGGGCCGCGTTCAGAAAGCTGGAGGCCGTTCCGGCGAAGTGCAGTTCTCACTGGCATGGAAAACTCTGAACGATCTTGATCTGCACGTCATCGTGCCGTCTGGAGAACATGTCTCTTTCTCTCGTCGCACGTCCAAATGCAAAGGCAACCTGGACGTTGATATGAATGCCGAATCAACTGAAAGCAACCCCGACCAATCGTTCGCGGAGGAGCCTGTGGAAAATGTGCGATGGCTCGATCGAACTGCGCCGTCGGGCCGCTATACGGTCATCGTGAATCAGTACCGATGGCGTGAAGGAAGGCGAAAAGACCCATTTCAGCTGCTGTTGAAATTAGGCGAAGAGACTCATGTTGTTGAAGGAGAAGTCAGTGCCTGGAAATCGATTTCTGTTCATCGATTCCAATACGTAAAATCATCGTTGCCGAAGGCTCGTCGAGAAGCGCTGGCAGAAGAGCTTACAATACTTCAGGAACGCGAAGAAACGCAGGCGACTGAACTGTATCAAGCGGCTTTCACCTTGCAGAAAGGTCAGGATAGGGATCGGAAAATGCTGAATGTGATCATCCGGTTTCCGCATACAGACGCATCTATTCTGGCCATGCAGGAATTGACACCCGTCGATAAGAAGTGACCAATCGAGATGGCGAGCGGCATACGTCAGCTTGCCGGTACAATGCGATTTGAGATCTGAAATCTGAAATTCATGTCACAAATCGTGCTTCGATTAGCGACGCACCGGCGGACTGAAGCCACGCCGCTGGCCTTTTTCTCATATTCTGCCACGCATTCTGAGAACTCGATGCAGAGCCGGAAGAACATCACTATAATCAATCTGACCTGAATTGAGCTGCGGAACGCAGCACGTCAAAACTGCCTGCAAGCCGTTTGCGGAATTTTTCGGTATGAACCGGGTCGTTGTTTTTGTTTGCGGTTGCCTATGGCCGCTACTAAGTGCATATTCGTTTTTCGTCGTGTCGTCGGCCTCCGCTGAGGAAACACGGGACTATCAAACGCAAGTCCTTCCGATCCTGAAGACATACTGTTACGAATGCCACGGTAATGGTGCGAAAGAGGGCGATCTGGCACTGGACCAATTCACTACTGAAGAACAGGCTCTGACACGATCCGACTTGTGGTGGAATGTTCTGAAAAACGTACGCTCTCACGTCATGCCACCTGCTGGACAAGAACAACTGTCGCCGGAAGACGGTGACACGCTGATGAATTGGATCAAGTTCCGAGCGTTTCGGATTGATCCGCAAAACATCGATCCCGGCAAGACATCCGTCCGACGACTGAACCGTACCGAATACGGCAACACCATCTCTGATCTGATGGGCATCCGCTTCGACGCCGCAATTCTGTTTCCACCAGATGATTCCGGTTTCGGTTTCGATAACGTCGGAGATGCGCTCAGCTTTTCACCATTGCTGATGGAAAAATATCTGCACGCCGCGCAGCAGATTGTTGATCAAGCGATGCCGAAAACCACATGGGTCGTGCCTGCTCAGGAGTTTCACGGACGAGACTTTCGAGACAACGCTGCTAATGTCAATGGCGATGGACTTTCGTCAACACAGCCAGCGAAGGTGAAACACTCAGTGACAATCGAAACGGCGGGGAAATATAAAGTCGACGTCGGCGTCAAGCTGCACGGTTCGTTTGAATTTGACGCCTCGCGATACACCGTCGTATTTCGTATCGACGGACAGGATCGCAGCACCAACGAATACGGCTGGGATGAGAACAAACTGCTGGAATACGAATTCTCAGAAGACTTGATTGCAGGCGAACATGAGTTTTCGTTCGAACTTACGCCAGTAACGACCGATGAAGTTGCCGAACCAAATACATCAGGCGAATCCACATTCGCTCGCTTCGAAGTGTACTCCGTTCGTATCGAGGGTCCCGAAGGCACGACTAAGCTTGTCCATCCCCCGAATTACCAACGTTTCTTCCCTCGTGACGAACCACCAACGGACACCACCCAACGGCGGGTCTATGCAGAAGAGATTCTCCGCAAGTTTGCGACACGTGCATTTCGCAGCCACGTTCAGCAAGCAACCGTCGATCGGCTTGTGTCAATCTCGGCACAAGCGGCTACGGAGCCCGGAGCAACATTCGAATCGAGCATCGGGAAGGCAATGACTGGAGTGCTCGCATCTCCGCGTTTCCTGTTCCGGCTGGAATCATCCAGTGACGACACCGAACCATTCCAAAATGTCGATGAACTTTCACTCGCGTCGCGTTTGTCGTACTTCCTGTGGTCCACGATGCCGGATGACGAACTTTTCGATCTCGCCGAGAAGGGACAACTGCGAAACAATCTTGCAACGCAGGTTTCGCGAATGATGAAAGATCGCCGCGCGAATGAGTTCATCCGCAACCTCGTGGGTCAGTGGCTGAGAACTCGCGACGTGACTTCGGTTAC
>JANOZG010000085.1:0-6079 GCA_031429275.1 Planctomycetota bacterium | reverse complement strand
ATGCTTCGAGATGATCCGCTTTCTGAGACTTCAGGTGTGGGCAGCAAGTCAGTATGGCCTTCGTTGTCCCGCGAGATCAACCGTCGAAACACTTCTCCTCGCGTTGCCCGCAAGTTTAATTTGCAGGTCGTCGCGCTGAGTGTTTGTTCGCTTTCGCTGGCCGTGGTGACGATGGTACAGAGCCTGTCGTCGATGCGTGGTTATGACGAGCCTGTGGGTTTCATGCCGGCACAGTCGGTATCGAATTATCCTCAGTTCGTTCAGTATCAGTCTCTTCCGTTTGCCGAACCACAGCAGCAGTACGGTCACAGAAATGCCGGCCCACAGTTAGAACGAACGCCCCTACTGCCGCATGAAACACCTGTTTCCGCGCCACAGTCATTTTAGCACGTTGATCTGCAGAAGAATTCGACGGTAACCCATGTGCCGGTTCCAGGCCGGTTGGAAATCCCGCATTCTTGAAGATATTGGCGTATTCGAGGCAACTTTTGGGAGATTGGTTCGAGACATTATAGTTCTCGTCGCAATCCCCCAAGAGGAGCAGAAGCATGTTGGATTCGTCACGCCCATTAAGTCGAAATCGCAGGACATTCTTTGGATTCTCAAGGACTCCTCTGCCAGCCAACGACGGACGACCTCAGGTTGTGCTTTCAGTGGGCAAAACTCGCCAGCGGATGTCCGTGGTGCAGGCCATGGGATTTGATGTGTTGGTGGCCGGAAACTGCCAGTGGCGACCAGGAGACCGAATTGCGGTGGGGTTTCTAGCAGCAATTTCCGGTGTTGAAACAACCCTTCCCGGAACCGTCCACTGTTTGGAACAAAAGCACAAAGAAATTGAACTTGGGATCGTGCTGGAAGATCAAGTACCGGATCGATATGTACTCCGAATGCCCGGCTGTACGCGTGCCAACATCCGCTATTCCTGCAGTATTCCCGGCAAACTGGAGTGGCTGCAGCCGCATGCCATGTCGCGTCCAGCGACGGTAATAAACTATTCCCGAGAGGGCATCTGTCTGCAGTCGGAGGAATCTCCCGACGTCGGTACCGACATTAAATTCTCATGGCTCAATGATGGACGCAAGATGACGATTACAGGAACCTCGCGTTGGACTATCGACAAGAATGGCAGTTCACTCACCGGCTGCGAACTCACAAATGATCTGGGCTACGCTATTTCTGGTATCGTCACGCGGTCGCTAAAAGAACTGCTGTAGGCTATCGAATAGAGATATGTGGTTCACGGATTTCAACTTGATGTTGGCACAACCTTGAATGATGCTGTACTGGCTTTGCGGATTTCATCAGTTGGTTTTTGCCGCATAGGCATCCGCAAGCCGCTGAGTCTCCGCCAGGAATTTTTCCGAAAGCCCGCCGATCAGAAACAGTCCGTCCAAAGTTCCCACGACAACGGGAGAAGCAGGACGATTTATTGAAGTCCTCAACGCGAAACCCAATCCACCTAAAATCACGAAGACGCTCACGACGCTCATTGGCAAGCTGCCAGTAAGCACGAGAGCAGCCAATACCAAAGCCGGTAGCACCCAACAGATGGCACGCCAAATGAAGTTTCGCTTTACGACACGTTGAGAAATATACCAGCGAATGTGGATCGATTCGTTGAAGACATACAGCGCTGCGCTAAAAGCAATCAACGCGATAACAATCGCGGCAGCACAACTTATCTGCAAAAATGCCTCGAATTCACTCCATGTTGAAAAGCCGGGCTTTGTTGCTGGAAGGTGGGTGAACATCGGGATTGCAATGAACATCGTGGCAAAGACTGCAAGTCGTTGACAAGTCTTTATCCATCGGCTGCACCACGATAATTGCGATTCCTGTTCTACAAGAAATTCCGTCGCCCCCGTCGCTATGCAGATACGCGGCAGCAGAATTCTACTAGTGCCCGCGACCACTTTATCGTTAAACAAAAAGTCTGTATCCGGCGCGAGTGCAGCCCCATCTGACGTTGCATCCGGGGCCTGATAGGGATTGAAGGATGATGCCATCGTCGCCATTTTGCGTTGCTTTAACCAAGAATTCCCTGCACGATTTCGCCATGCACATCGGTCAAACGATACTGGCGACCCTGATAACGATGAGTCAATCGCGTGTGGTCAATGCCGCAAAGGTGCAACATTGTCGCCTGCATGTCGTGGACATGCACTGGGTTTGATGTGACGTTCCATGCAAAGTCGTCCGTTTCGCCGTAGACCGTTCCCGGTTTTATTCCACCACCGGCCATCCACCAACTGTAAGCTCGCCCGAAGTGATCGCGTCCTTTGGGATTTGCAGGATCGCCCTGACCAAACGGAGTCCGCCCGAATTCGCCGCCCCATACGATGAGCGTATCGTCCAGCATCCCGCGTTCTTTGAGATCTTTCACCAGTGCAGCAGACGGGCCTTCGGTGTCGACACATTGCTGTTCAAGCTGAGTAAACAGATTCCCGTGCTGATCCCATCCCGCGTGCATCAACTGGACAAATCTTACACCTCGTTCCAGCAAGCGACGGGCAACCAAACAGTTATTCGCGTAGGTGCCTTTTTCCAGTACGTCAACTCCGTAGCGATCCAGCGTTGATTTAGTTTCGCCGGAAAAATCTACCAGATCAGGAACACTCGACTGCATCCGAAACGCCATTTCGTATTGAGCGATTCGTGTATCAATCTCCGGATCACCATAGTCAGCCAGATGGGCCTGATTCATCGACGCCAGATCGTCAAGCATCGCACGACGCGATTCTGAAGTCATTCCTGCAGGGTTCGTGAGATATGGCACAAGATCGCCCGTATTTCGAAATCGGACGCCCTGAAAGCGACTGGGAAGAAAACCGCTGCCCCAGTAATAATCGAAGAACAACTGTCCGCAGGTCTTGGCTTTGTCACTGGATGTCATCACGACAAACGTTGGCAAGTTGTCGGTTTCATTGCCGAGCCCGTACGATAACCATGCTCCCATGGCAGGCCGGCCGGGGATCTGTGAACCCGTCATAAACAACGTCACACCAGGAGCATGATTGACGGCCTCCGTGTGCATGCTGCGAACGACGCAGATGTCATCAGCGATGGACCCGATATTCGGCAACATTTCGCTGAGTGATATGCCAGCCTGTCCGTAGCGTTTGAATGGTTTGATGGCTGGCTGACATGGCCACTTTCCGTATCCACTGGACATCGTCGAAAGTCGTGTCGTGCCACGGATCGAATCCGGAATGTCCATGCCCTTCATTTGACGAAGCACGGGCTTATCGTCGAACAAATCCACATGTGACGGTCCACCACCCTGCCACATGACGATGACACGTTTTGCTTTCGCAGGAATGTGCGGCATTCCCGGCAGACCGAGATCAGCAGCATGGGACAATGACGAACCCGTCAGTGAAGCCAAGGCTGCCATTCCAATGCCCGTCGATGTCGAACCGAATATCTGGCGACGCGTCACACGAGCAATGTTATCGAGATAAGGACTTGTCATGGCGGGGAGATTTGCGTGGGATTTGAATCGATGATGGATATCGGCAGAACTGAACTCTATCAGTCAATGACTATCCACTTCAACTCAATTCAAAATCCCCCAACAGCAAACGCCCTAATCCCGGCAACTGGTGCGTCGGGGCAAACCAGTCATGATCAGCCTGCAGGCGATCGCCTTCGCATGGAGTAATTGACTACTGTCGTAGTGGGTTTCGCCAGAAATCCGGTGCAAACAGAGCCATCATGAACATGCCCGAGTACTCGGGGTGTGGTCACTGTTACTGCAAATCAATCTTAAGATTGTCTGCCCCGGAGGCCGGCACTTCGATCACAATCCCGGATGTTTCCGGATTCGCATAAGTTGCTGGAATCTCCACTGGTGCCTGAGGCATTTCTTCGGGATTATCGATCGGGCTTGCTGACAGATCATCGAATACCGCAGGCCCAGCCCACGTCACTGCGACTTTGTTCGAGCCAACTACGGCTCCATCACCGGCATCATTCGTCCCCAGTTTGAAGTGCCCTGCGGCATCACTGATGCCGGTGGCAGGCCGTTCGCCGGAAACTGGCATGAACGTGACAGTAAATCCTTCCAAAGCTTTTCCCTGGTAAGTCACAGTTCCAGAGGCATCAACAACATCAATGACTTCGCCAACGGGGCCAACCTGTTGCGAACAACCCACTATTGGCACGAAAAGGCTTGCAAAGCAAAGAGCTATTCGAAATATCATTTCCATAACTTTTAAAGAGATATGCAATTCATCCTGGGATTTAACTGAAACGACAAGCAAGTGAGGGTGACCATTGATGTGGTCACCCCCTACAGCGTTACATTACCATTCGCCTATGACTTCGCCATCGCCTTTGCTTCCTACAGCACGCCAGACATTTTCATCGATGTTTTCACTCGCGAAACGCACAGATCCGTCACCCAGAACAAGTTGTGCGCCGCCAACATGGTAACTTCTTGTCGCAAGGTGGCCACGGTCAAGACCTGTACCGCGAATGCAGTCATGCCGCTTTGAATTCGGTGTCAACGTATGCGAGTAGTACGTTGGAATCACCAATCCTCGATAGTATTGCTTGCCGCGATACAGCCAATTGGATGTGGCGGCATTATCGCAGCCAGCCACAGCAACTGTATCCGCCGTGGTACTTGCGTCCCACGTTCCGCTAGGCAAGTTCGTAGCCGTGTTGTAGTACATTTGATGAGTGACGGGCAAAACCCCAGTTGTATTTCCGGTCCCGGTAGAGGGCCCAAGTCGGATTTCCGCGAACATACCGGTATTGCTCATCCCATCTGTGAAATCCCGAAACTTTGCGCCGTATCGACGACCGAATGGTCCATTGTTGCTGGCATAGTTTGCATTGTTTCCAAGGCTTTGAGCGTAGGTTGTATTTCCACAACCGTTTGGGCACTGAGTTCCGGTGAGAACAAATGCTGGAACACTTGGGTGAGATGGGCAATTGAAAGCCGCCATGTTCTGCTGGCGGGCAGCCAAGTTGTTAGCGTGCGTATTGATGTCCACGTTGAAATCGAAAAGTGCATAAGCATTGCCCTGCTCAATAAATGGCATGATCATCGGGATGGGCGACGCATTATTTGGCGAGGCCCCGCCGTTGAAAGTTCCGGCAGGCAGAGTCGAGTGTGTTGATTCATAGTTGTGCAATGCCAACCCGATTTGCTTCAGGTTGTTCTTACACTGTGTTCTGCGAGCCGCTTCACGAGCCTGTTGAACGGCTGGAAGCAACAATGCGATCAAAATGGCGATGATGGCAATCACCACCAGCAACTCAATCAAAGTAAAACCACGAGTTCGATTTTTCATTAGTAGTCCTCAGTACAAAAAAGAGCACGATAGAAGGTCACAAGACCACAGCTTCCTTGCCCTTGCAGAACAATGAGCTCATATCAAGATGCAGAATCAGTTAGTACAACAATTTCCATGCCATTCGATCAAGCGCACAGATCGACTTTAACGCTAACTACGAGATCTAACGGATCATCTCTATCTTCACTGATCAAAAGTTCATCGACCACTCTCTCATATTAGCGAATCAAATGCAATTGACTGCTCTGATTTCAAGCGTTCTTGCTCCCTAATAGATCGAGGGATCTCCGTCTTTACTTCCGTCAGCGTGCAGAAAACGGAAGTCGCAGCCTTGATGGGCCTGGGTGGTTTCGTCGAAATACAGCTTTCCGTAGCCGCGTGTGAATTTGGATTCCGGCGCCTTCCATGCGGCTTTGCGTCGCGCCATTTCGTTGTCGCTGATTTCCAGTTGCAGACGACGGCCGACAACATCCAATGTAATCACGTCTCCGTCGTGGACAAGTGCCAGCGGTCCGCCAACAAAGGACTCTGGCGACACATGCAATACGCACGCACCGTAACTTGTGCCGCTCATGCGAGCGTCGCTGATTCGCACCATATCACGAACGCCTTGCTCCAATAGGTACTTCGGAATCGGCAGCATGCCCCATTCAGGAATGCCGGGGGCTCCCAGCGGTCCTGCGTTCTGCAGCACAATGATATGATCCTTCGTGAGTCCCAGCGATGGATCATCGATGCGAGCTTTCAGGTCTGGATAATTCCTGAACACAGCTGCC
>JANOZG010000084.1:0-10559 GCA_031429275.1 Planctomycetota bacterium | reverse complement strand
ATCAAAGCTCAAATACCCTCTCCGGGGGGATATATGTCATCAGTCTAGATTTTCGTCTTGCAGCGTGGCATTGAAACTAGACAGGAAACCCCCTATGCAACAGATTCTGGCTGGAGTGGTAATGACCCTGATCTGTCTGACAACAGAATCCACATTCGCCGCTGGACCCACTCATCGGGATTTGGAATACGCTCACGTCGGGGAGCATCGTCTGTTGCTTGATTTGTATCTGCCGCCAAAATCAACGGAGCCCGTGCCGCTTGTGATTTGGATTCATGGCGGTGCATGGCGGACGGGTTCAAAAGACAGCGTGCCGGTTGAGCGCTGGCTGCAGCGGGGATTCGCCATCGCCAGTATCGAATATCGACTCAGCCCTGTCGCAAAGTTTCCGGCTCCGATTCACGACATTAAGGCCGCCATTCGCTGGCTGCGCGGAAATGCGCAGACATACTCTTTTAATTCAGATCGATTCATTGTTGCAGGCTCATCTGCTGGCGGTCATCTCGCGGTATTGGTCGGAGTTTCAAACGGCATGGAAGCACTTGAAGGGGATTTGGGAAACTTCAAGTCGACTCGTTCCGACGTGCAGGCCATCGTTTCATTTTTTGGTGCCAGCAATCTGGAATCCATCCTGTCCCAGTCCACGCCGCATGGTTTAAGTGTTCGTGTTCCAGCACTGGAGTTGCTCCTTGGCGGTCAGCCCGATCAGAAATCGGACCGGGCAAAACTTGCGAGTCCTGTAATACATGTCGATGCCACCGATCCACCCGTGTGGCTCATTCACGGAGACGAAGATCCGCAAATGCCGATTGCACAAAGTCATGAATTGAACCAGCGTTACAGGGAACTCAAGTTGCAGATCAATTTTGAAATCGTCAAAGGCGGCAAGCATGGTGGTGACGGATTCTTTGGCAACGAACAGCTCGATCGCGTTGCCACAGAAATAAAACAAGCGCTGAATCGATAGAAACCGATTCAGCGTCGTACATCCTCATATAGTCCGATGAGGTTGTCCTTCAAGCACTTCACGATTGAAGATTCTCGTGATGGCGTCCACAAGAAATGCCGCAGGCTTGGAAAGCTCCGCACCGGGACGCTGGTACAAGTGCATTTCTGTCGTACCAAGAACCGGACTCAGATCAATCGTTCCAATAGGATCATCAACACTTAGAACAGATCGCTTTTCTTCGTATGAAATTGCGATCCCAAGTCCACGTTCCACCCAATTCCTGTGGACGGCGGCCTGCGGAATAATCATCAGGCTGCCGGAAGCTGTCATTGGTTTCAAAAACTGCCCCAGCTTTGGAATGATCAAAGCCGCCGGAATCATCAGACGTTCATCCCGAATCCATTCACGAATGGTCTGCAGCGACGCTTGTTTCGAGTAGTCGTGACGATAGGTTTTCTTTCGATTGAACAACAAGACTCGCTTCCATTCACTCAGCGAACTCGATTGAAATCCATTGTTCACATCTTTCGGACCCACTGCGAAATCAACACGGGAATGAAGCAGTCCACCAAGTTCATGCCTCTCCCCTTCCGCAACTTCGATATCGACCCCCTGAAACTCGTCGAAAAACGCCGTTTCTTCCAGGACTCGCGGAAAAAAGTTGGTTGCGAGCGTATTAGTCAGGCCGATTCGCACCATTGTTCGGCGGCTGGAGACGGTTGATTGCAAGTCGTCAAGTTTGTTCAGCAACGCATAGACCTGTTCGACTATCTGCTTACCGGAAGCCGTCAACTGTGATCCTCTTCTCTTGAGATCCAGCAACATCTTGCCTTTTGCGCTGCTGCCGGCGAGTTTTGACTCCAGAATATCGACTTCGCGAGACATGCCGTGCCCCACTTTAAATCCCTCAGACTTAACCTTTTCACCAAGGTCATCAAGGCCAATCGGACTGTCGTGATTCAGTTCAAAGATCTTTCCGATGGCCAAAATCAGACGCACGTCATCAATAGTCAGCGATCCATCAATCATCGTGGGAACTCCGATTTAGTTTCGAGAGCAGGTGCGAGGCAGAGGCAAACAGGGTCTTTGTTTTACTTTGCTAATTCATTCCGCGATAGAGTCGATCAAAAAGACTATTATTCGTGCAGGATCTCTGCGACCTTCGTCAACAACTTGTTGTGTGAAGTCGCAATCAATCAAAGATTCGTGAGTGGATTGTGGGAAGTACAACATCGAGCGGATGTGCGTTCTCGCGTGTATCCAAGAAACAGAACAAGCAACATGAACATGTCTGGAAATCCACTAAAACAGAATCATGATGTCGTCCGCGCGGTGGTTTCCCTTGTTGTTCATTCAGGAGATTTTCGATGGTGATGGCAAACTCGGATTCCTTGCTCGATGGATTACTGCTTGGATGGCTGATGGAACAAAAAGGACGTCGTTTTGGTTTTCGAAGTACACAGTTGATAGATGGCATTCCGGCGGATTAGATGTTTTTTGTGAATCACCGATGACCTATGCCGACGATCCGCATTTGATGACATTCGCTCCAACAGGATCGGGAAAAGGGCGGGGAATAATCATACCGACGCTGCTGAGCTATCCCGGTTCCGTGGTTGTGATCGACCCAAAAGGAGAGAATTACAAAGTGACAGCTCGCCGCCGACGTGAAATGGGTCACCAGGTGGTCGTATTGGATCCATTTAAACGTGCGACTCGTGCGAAGGAAAAATCCGACAAATTCAACGTCTTCGACATGTTCAAACTTCCGGGGACGATTATGGATGCCGACGCCAACATGCTGGCGTGGCAGCTGGCTGCGGGTCATAATTTTTCCAAGGGTCCGTTTTGGGACATCGTCGGGTCTTCATTTCTGTTCGGACTGATCGCCCACGTCGTGACGGCGTTTGAGGACAAGGAAAGGAACCTGAATCGAGTGCTGAAATACCTGTATGCTGAAGACGTTATTTACGGTCTTGCCGTTTTGCTTGATTCAAAGACAGTCAAGTGTCCTCATGCCTATCGCGAAATCGCTGCGTTCCTGCAGTTGCCCGAACGGGATACTCGGCCGTCTGTTTTTGCAACGGCGCTGAGCTGGGTTAAGTCGCTGAATACTCAGTGCGTTGAGGAGACACTGGAGTCATCGACGTTTGATCTTAACGATTTGCTGGACGGAAAGCCGATCTCCATCTACCTGTGCATTCCACCCGACAAGCTTACGTCGCACAAGGCGCTGTTGAAGATGTGGATTGCTGCGTTGATGACGACTGTGCTGCGTCGGACGCGTTGCCCGGACAAGAAGACGTTGTTTATTTTGGATGAGTGTGCTCAGCTGGGCACGATGCCGCTTCTGGAACAGGCGGTGACATTCCTTCGCGGTTACGGGTTGCAGGTCTGGACGTTCTGGCAGGACATGGAGCAGGTTCGGTCAAATTATCCGAGTCGCCATGAAACTCTGATCAACAACGCGGCGGTACTTCAGGCGTTCGGAATCAGCAACAGCATGATGGCTAGGCAATTGACCGAGGTCCTGGATTGCTCGGCTGCTGACTTACTGGCCATGAAGAACGATCAGTCTCGTGTCTTCATGAAAGGGCAGGGCAGTACAACGTATCAGTTGCCGGACTATCTGAATGATCTGGCATTCAAAGGCTTGTGGGATTCTAACCCGGTTTTCGGCGGTCCGTCGAATACTGGGAAACCAAAGAGCTAAAAGGTCAATACAGCAGTGCGTCTCCATGATGTTTTGTGCCTCAGGCCGGATGTGCAGAAAGTTCGTCCGGCCTGTTTTCGTTTCCCGTGCAGAGTGGAATTCGATAAGGATTTCAACGAAAGAACCTTGAGAAAAATCGTAGCCATTGCCACATCAAGAGTCCCCCAACCTGCTTCTCCAGCCGATCGTGCATTTTTTGCTGTGTCGCTACGGCTGTTTCAACGGCGTCAAAATGATTGTAGCCGCAAGCGACACAATACCGATCACTCTTGGCCATCGTTTTGCCGCAGCCAAGGCATTCCATTTCGGTGGATCGCAGTTTCTTTTCTGAGCTGGATTTCGCACTCGGCTTCCTCCTACGAGTCATTGCTGGCAGTGAGTCGCTGATTTCGTCTGGTACGAGATGCTCACTAATGTCCGGAAAGTCGCTGTCGACTGGAGGATCATTTTCGCGACAAATGTTTTGTGGACCAGGTGTAATGTTTTCTGATGCTTGATCCGGCATCGGATTCTGATTTACATGTTCATCTTTTGGCACTTGCAGCAGTTCGCCACATTTTGGGCATGCAGCAGATTTGCCGGCAAGTTTCGGCGATACATTTAGTTTCTGCCGACAGGAAGAACATCGAAATCTGATCATAAGTGCTTTCCTGCTTGCGTTGTCATCTGTGCAAGTAATAAGGAGGAAATTCCTGCGACTAGCGCCTTGCGGCTCGCGGTTGTGACTGGATTGACGGTCTGCAAGTGTGCAAAGTGCGCGTTGTGCTCGAATGCCCATCATATCGAATTCGTTCGTTCACTCACTGGCCTTATGCTACATTTTGGTCCGGTGTTTCCAAGTGCCTTGTCCGGGCCCCTCTTTCATCAGTTGGACCGATCCATGAAAAGTCTCTTTTATAGTTTGCTGTGGTGTTGCCTGGCTCTGACGACAGGCAACGCTGGTCTCTTGGCGGGCGATTCCCCAGCTGACACTGCGCCGCGAAGTGGGCGGTTGTCGTTTGGCTGGGCTCACGAGAGCATCGTGCCTGCTCAGCCAGTTGCGATCGCAGGCCAGTACAATACTCGGATCACCGCGGAAGTTCTCGACCCAATCACAGTGACTGCGCTGGCGATCGAAACCAAAGACGATCAAGGCGTCATCGATCAGGCGGTTTGGGTCTCCTGTGATATGGTTGCCATTCGAGGAAAAACGACCGAGGGAGTTCGCCGAAAGGTCGCGAAAACGCTGCCTGATCTTGAGGTCAAGAAGATCATCCTCTCGGCCACGCATACTCATACTGCCCCTGCGCTCACTGATACCGACGAAACTGACCTGCATCCCTATGAGTTTTGTGGCAGTTGGGCGTATCGAATTCCCGCTGACCAGCAGAACATCATTCGCCCATTAGAATACATGGAGTTCCTGGAGCAAAAGATCGCAGCTGTCGTTGAGCGAGCGTGGCAGTCTCGTCAACCGGGTGAGTTCAGTTTCGCTCTGGGGCATGCGTCCGTCGCCCGGAACCGACGGGCCGTCTTTTTTGACGGGACAACTCGAATGTATGGCGACACCAGAGACCCACAGTTTTCGCACCTGGAGGGAACGACCGACGACTCTGTTGATGCCCTCTTCTTTTGGCGTGACAGCCAGCTCGTGGGATTGGCTCTCACGGTCTATTGTCCATCTCAGCAAACCGAGGGGTTAACGGCTTTGTCAGCAGACTTCTGGCATGATACTCGTAGTTTGCTTAAAGAAGAGTACTCACCGGATTTGTTTGTTCTGGGATTAAATGGAGCCAGTGGCGATCAATCGCCGCATGTACAGATCGACAAGCAATCAGAGTTGAGTATGCTGGAACGTCGCAAGAGCACCAGCCGTCAGGAAACCGCGCAGCGGATCGTTCATGCCGTGCATGATGTCAGCGAAGTCGCCCGTGGAGCGATGCGTACGGACGTTACATTTCAGCATCATGTCGAAAACATTCCCCTGCCAATTTGGAAAGTCACGGAGGAGCGTTTCCAGCAATCGACTGAAGTCTTCGAAGCAGGAAAGGACAAGCTCGACCAGCTGAGCAGCCCCGACTACATCAACTGGAGAGTCAATCGCACGATGCTGGCGAGGTACACGTTACAGCAGACCGACCCTTTCTATCGCCCTGAGATTCATGCGTTGCGATTGAACGACCTGGCACTCGCGACGAATCCCTTCGAACTGTTTACCGACTACGGTCTGCGGATGAAAGCTCGCAGCCCAGCGACACAAACTTCAATTGTGCAACTGACGTCTGAATGTGGCGCGTACTTGCCGACGGAACGAGCCGTCCAGGGCGGCGGGTACAGCGCGCGCATCGATGACGGTATGGTTGGTCCCGAGGGTGGCCGAGTGCTCGTGGAGGAAACGGTCCGAATGTTGCAAGAGATGTGGCCAGCGGCGAAGTGAAGAGAGTTGTCGGCAGGATAACGTCCCGACTCCAATGGAGATGAGTGCCGTCGTAGATGCGAGTTGAATCTGGTTCATGTTGAATATCCACAACGTCAAGTCACTGGATGTCTCAAACATTGCGCAACGGATCACCGAAAAGTTCACACCCGCAAAAAACTCGCGACCCTCATGTTTCTAACTAGTGCTCCGCCAGCAAGTCTTGCACTAAACTAGAACCTGCTGGCGCGTCGCGAAGCACTTTGGAGAATTCAAACTTACGTCAATCAGAAAACCATTTATGGAGCGAGTGGGAACAATTGAACTTCAGAAAACCATAGAGGCTGTGTACGTTGCAGAATCGCGTCGAGTTTTTGCGTCGCTCGTGCGGCTGCTGCGGGACTTTGATCTGGCTGAGGAGGCGTTGCATGATGCTTTTGCGGCGGCGGTAGAGCATTGGGGATCGGAGGGGATTCCCCAAAACCCATTTGCCTGGCTGGTTTCCACAGGACGGTTCAAGGCGATTGATGCGTTGCGGCGACGTGGTCGTTTTGACGAAATGCAGCATGCTGTCGCCAACCGGCTTGAAGAAGTCGCCGAATCGAACGCGGCAAAGGCAGAAGAGGAAATCGAGGACGATCGTTTGCGTTTGATTTTCGCCTGCTGTCACCCGTCGATTGATTCAAAGGTGCAAGTGCCGCTGACGTTGCGTGAAGTCTGCGGGCTGACGACGGAAGAAATCGCCAGTGCGTTTCTGACGGCACCATCAACGATGGCGCAGCGGCTGGTACGAGGCAAAGCGAAGATTCGTGATGCCGGAATTCCGTTTTCTATTCCAGCTCCCGAAGAACTTCCCCAACGACTCGACGCAGTGTTGTCGGTGATCTACCTCGTCTTCAATGAAGGGTATGCTGCGTCATCCGGCGAATCGCTCACTCGTGCTGACGTATCCAGCGAGGCCATTCGATTGGGGCGGCTGCTGGTGAAATTGCTGCCCGATCCCGAGGCGATTGGTCTGCTGGCGCTGATGCTGTTGCAGGAATCGCGGCGGCTCACCCGAGTTGACGATCATGGTGACATCGTGCTGCTGGAAGATCAGGATCGAACGCGCTGGAATCGAGAATTCATTCACGAGGGGCTGCAACTCATTTTTCGTGTGATGAGTTCAAGGCGATTTGGAGTCTACTCACTTCAAGCCGCCATCGCTGCCGAACACGCCCGAGCACCTTTAGCCTCTACTACAGACTGGCGGCAAATCACGGCGCTGTATGATGCTCTACTCGTGATCAATCCGTCGCCAATTGTTGAACTGAATCGAGCCGTCGCAGTTGCCATGCGCGATGGCCCCGAGGCAGGATCTGAGCTGATTCAGGCGATCTTCGATCGAGGCGATCTGGCAGACTACCATTTGGCCTACGCAGCCCAGGCCGATCTTTTCCGTCGTTCCGGTCAAAGTCAAACGGCCCGAACGGCCTATGAGAAAGCGCTCGAATTGGCTCAGCAGGAACCAGAGCGACGGTTTCTGCGGCAGAGGTTAGAATCTTTGGAAGTATCGCTGTAGTGCAGTCGTTCCCGTACATTTAAACGAAGCGAAACCAGGACCAATCATGAGAACAAAAACCAAGGGAAATACTGACCGCCGCGTTGTGCGTTATGGCAATTACGACGACTTTCTGAATGATGCAGAACGCTGCACACAAGAACCGGTTCGCACGCTTAGGAATTGGTCACAGGCGCAGATTTATTCACATCTAGCGATGTCTTTCGAATCATGCATCGACGGAACGGGATTTGTTCTGCCTGCTCCTGTTCGATGGCTCATTTCTCTGTTGATGAAACGCAAGTTTCTCTACGGCACGCTTCCAGCCGGATACAAGGCACCCGCGACGTTGATTGCTTCTGATCAAATCACTTTGGATACCGCAATGACGGAATTGCGACGCGTGATTCAGCGAGTAAGGTCGGACGGCACGCGAGCGATTCATCCCGCCTTTGGCGACATAGGTCGTGAGGGATGGGATCTGTTCAACCTGCGTCACGCGGAGCTACACATGAGCTTCCTCCAACCCCTCCAGAACTGAAATATATAAATCCTTGGCGACTGACTATTCAGCCCGCAGGATCTTGGTCATTGCTCGCCCCTTCGCAAGTTTGCCCTATCAGGCTGACTTGAATCGACAGAACAACCCCCGCGATGATCGAAAAACTTTTGGGAAACATTTTGCTCGACCTGTCGATATTCGCTTTTTCCATTCGACTAATTGATGAAATGCCGGGAATGAACCGGTACCAACAGCACCAAATCACATGAGAGGTACGAATGAAAGTCGCAGTCTTTGTCAAAGCCACTCCAGGTTCCGAAGCAGGAACGCTTCCCAGCGAGCAGTTGCTGGCGGACATGGGGAATTACAACGAAGCCCTGGTCAATGCTGGCATCATGAAATTGGGCGAAGGGCTGAAGCCAAGTTCGCTGGGAGCACGAGTGCGCCTCAGCGGGGCTAACCGGATGGTCACCACCGGTCCCTTCACGGAGACCAATGAACTCGTCGCGGGGTTCTGGATATGGGAAGTGGCCTCAATGGACGAAGCCATTGCGTGGGTTAAGAAGTGCCCAAATCCAATGGACGATGACTCGGACATTGAGATTCGTCCGTGTTTCGGAATGGAAGACTTCGCCCCCAGCGACCCTACTGGGCAACTTCTTCAGGACGAACAGGCACTCGCGGAACGCATCAGCGGCATGTCGGACGATGAGGCCGCGATTCGTCGCATGATCTCCGCCTGGTCAGCGGCTCTGGAAGCCAGGAACATTGATGGCCTCGTAGCCGACTACGCCGCCGATGTCGTTTTGTTCGATGGCATACCGCCCTACAAAACGGTTGGGCCGGAGAATATTCGCCAAAGCTGGAGCAACTGTCTTCCCTACTTTCCAGCCGTGTTCAAGTCCGAGCATCGCGACATTGTGATCCATGTCACGGGCGACACCGCTATCATGCACGGGCTGCATCACTTTGTTCCCACACCCGCCGACGATCCAAGTGGCCAGACTTGGATGCGAGTTACGATCGGATACCGCCGCATTGAAGGGAAATGGAAGGTCGCACATGAGCATTGGTCGATTCCGTTCAATCCGATGACCAATCAGGCCTGGTTCATTCGCGATCCAAATACAGTTGATTTGCCTAACAAATGAATCGAGAATATTCTGTGTCAACGAAAGCGCAACGCATTGCAGGCTGGGTTCTCACGACATTGGTCGGACTCTTTATGATCGGGGCCAGTGGAATCCCAAAGTTCATCGACTTCCCACAGAAGGATGAGATGATGGCCAGAATGGGGATTCCAACGGCGTTGCTACCAACGCTCGGCGTGATTGAGATCGCCGTGACGCTAATCTACTTGATCCCACGCACGTCGTTCCTTGGCGCGATTCTGATGACGGGCTATCTGGGCGGAGCGAGCTTCACTCATCTCCGCGTGAGCGATCCGTGGTTCTTTCCGATCATCATCGGCGTGCTGGCGTGGTTGGGATTGGCTTTGCGGGACACAAGAGTGTTTCATCTGGCATTTGGAGTAATTGAAAAACAGGAGTCAGCAGGTTCGCCATGAAATATATGTTTCTGATCTACAGTCCCGAGTCCGCCTGGACACCGGAGGAATGGACCGCTTGCACGCAGAAGTCAGGTTTCATTTGCCAGGAGTTGGCGGCTCAGGGTAAGTTTCTGTCTGCTGCTCCTCTGCATCCAGTCGCGACTGCAAACACTGTGCGAGTTCGCAATGGCGAGAGACAAGTCACCACTGGTCCATTTGCGGAGACCATTGAGCAGCTCGGTGGCTACTACATAGTTGAACTTGATAACCTCGACGAAGCGATCGCTCTCGCTCTCCGGCTTCCACCGGTCCACAAAGGGACTGTCGAGATTCGTCCGATCCGCGAAACCGACAACTTGCCGGCTGAAAAGCTCTCCAGCGAACCGCCCGATGGAATGAAGCAGTTTATGTTCCTTTGCTACGACGACGAGCAGCATTGGCTTAACGTCGGGCAGGAGGTTCACACGGCGGCGATTCAGCAGGCAGTTGCGATCACCCATCAACTCGATCTCCGGGGGCAGTTTGTTTCTGCCTCGCCTCTACACCCCTCTTCCTCTGCAACGAGCGTCTCCGTTCGTGACGGAAAACGTCAGATCACGGATGGCCCCTTTGCCGAAACGCGAGAAGTGCTCGGCGGCTACTATCTGATTTTCGCTCGTGATCAGGCCGAAGCACGCACGTTCGCAGCCGAACACCCGGGCATCCATGTCGGTGCAGTCGAAGTTCGTGAGGTCTATGACATTGCATCACTCATGACAAACCCAGGCCAATCAAACTGAAGAGGAAACTTCATGCACCCGGACATTGCCAGCCACAATCAACGCCTTGATGACAGCGACACTGAGATCTGCCAACTGCTGGCAAGTGAAATCGACCATGTACTGCCAACGGCCGAGAGTAAGATCTGGCAC
>JANOZG010000083.1:0-7648 GCA_031429275.1 Planctomycetota bacterium | reverse complement strand
GGCGAAGCGTATTGAAGTTCTCACCAGTCTGCCTGCTGTGATTCGGGAATCAGGTGTCGAACGTGACCTCTATATACGGCTCGCAAGCCTGCTCCTTGCCGGAGTGCAAAACGCTGATGGTGTAGCGATCGTGGGTGTCTCAGACACTCAGCGTCCACGCGTTTTCCATCAGGAACAGCGTTTCGAAACTGGTTTTTTGATGCAGCCCAGTGTGCGTCTTATTTCGAACGCAATGGAACAGCAGACAACAGTACTGCATATTTGGGACAACGCAGAAACGATCACAGAGCAGTACACGCAGGTGGCTGGATTTGGTTGGGCGTTTTGTACCCCCTTTGTGGACATTTCTGGTGACCGCGCACTTTATATTACGGGACGAAGTCTGCCCGAAGATGCAAATGCCGGTGAAAGACGATTGCATGCAGACATCAAGTTCACGGAATTCATCGCCGACATTGTTGGGTCTCTTCAACGACAACGGCGACTGGAACGCCAGCAGTCCGGCCTGCGACAGTTCTTCTCGCCGCCGATTCTGGAAGCGCTCGGCCAGGATCTTGATACCTCTTTGCTTGAACCACGCGAATGCGATGTGACTGTCCTGTTCTGCGACCTTCGTGGTTTTAGTCATCGCGCGGAGGAGGAATCAGACAACCTGACTGGACTGCTGGAACGTGTCAGCCTGGCTCTGGAAGTGATGACCAGTCAGATTCTGCGATTTGGCGGCGTGACGGGTGACTTTCAAGGCGACGCAGCTCTGGGATTCTGGGGCTGGCCGATAGCATCGTCGGAAGCACCGCTCAATGCCTGCCGCGCGGCATTAGCGATTCGAGAGGAATTCGCAAAAGCCCAGGCAGACCCGGATCATCCTCTCAAAGACTTTGAAACCAGCATCGGAATCGCGCACGGCCGCGCAGTTGCAGGGAAGATCGGCACGCGTGAACAGGTCAAAGTGACGGTATTTGGGCCAGTTGTGAACCTCGCCAGTCGTCTGGAAAGTATGACTCGTGAACTGCATGTGTCGGTGTTGATTGACGAATTCCTGGACAGGCAGATTCGTGAGAAACTTCCCAAAGATGAAGGGCGTGTGAGGCATCTGCTGCAGGTTCTGCCGTATGGTATGGACCGTACTTTGCTGGTGAGTGAGCTTGTGCCGCCGGAATCGCGTTGTCCGTCACTGACAGACCAGCACCTCGCAGATTTTGAAAAAGGCGTTGCTTCGTTCATCGCGGGGCAGTGGTCTGACGCGTGGAAGTTTTTACACAAGATGCCCGCCGAGGATCGTGCTCAGGATTATCTTTCGATGTTGATCACTCAACACGATCGTAAGTCACCCGGCGATTGGGATGGGATTGTTCGCATGAAAAAGAAATCCGGTTGAAAATGGATCATGTTTATTTTGATGCGGATGAAGAATCTTTTCTGTTGCGCCGTCTGAGGGATTGTCCCGAGATCTTTGCTGCGATCGCAGCCAGCACTCCGTCACAGATCGGCAACCAGCGCCGGCTGCGCGAAACTTACGATGACGATCTCGTACGAGCGGCCTTGGCGGTGCATGAAGGTCGCCAGCGTGCGGCGGGATTGCTGCCAGACGCCGATCAACTTTGGCTAACACGCGTCGGCCTCGAACAATGTACAGCCGTGGAAGTTGCGACTCACAAGGCGAAACGATTTGCGGAATTTGACGACGTATTTGATTTGTGCTGCGGTATCGGCGTCGATGCGTCAGCAATTGCCGAACATGCAAAAGTCACAGCCATCGATGCCGTTGCTGCGATGTGCCTGCGCACGGAATGGAATGCGGAAGTCTGGAAGCGGGCTCACAATATTCAGACACAATGCGCTGATGTGACAGACATCGACTGGTCCGGTAAGGTCGTGCATGTTGATCCTGATCGACGAGCAGAAAGTGATCGTCCTGCGAAACGGCTTGAGTTGTATCAGCCGGATCTGGTCTGGATGCAGCAATTGACTCGCAATGCTGCGGGGGGCGGAATCAAAGTCAGTCCTGCCAGCAACTTTCTACAGAAGTTTCCCGGCTGCGAAATTGAACTCATCAGCCTGAAAGGCGAATGTCGCGAAGCAACCGTCTGGTTTGGAAGCACAGCTGGTGAACATGCCTTTCGGGCCACAGCTTTGCCTTCGGGAGAATCGATTAGTGCTGATCCATTGTCGGTATGGACGAACGTTGTCCCGGCCGCAGCGGACTACATTTTCGATCCTGATCCTGCGATCGTGCGATCAGGATTGATCGATGTGATGGCGGAACAGCATTCGATGCAGCGACTGGATGCGGAGGAGGAATATCTCACAGGCTCCGCATGCGTGACATCCGGCTTTGTCACAGGCTTTCGAATTGAGGCAGTGCTGTCAGGCAACATTAAAGATTTGAAGCAATATCTTCGCAAAGATCCTTCGACTCACTACGAAATCAAATGCCGACGCATCCCGACAAAAGCGGATGTCGTTCGTCGGCAACTTCCGACCGGCGGCGCGGCACCTCGGGTGATATTTTTCGCCAGAATCTCAGGCCGATCTGCAATCGTGGTGACTCGGCGTGTGGATAAACCCTGAATTCATCTAAAACCCGTTGATGATCGACAGTCGCATGTCTTGCGCCTCATCTCGTAACTATGTCTGATCCTTGATGTCCGACGCTGATGCGACGTAGAATCCCGCGAAATCGCTGTCCACTCCGAAGATCTTCGCCTCATGGTATCGCCCGCAAAGTTCAGTTCACGCAATCTGCTGCGGCAGTTTATTGCGCACTACGGAATGGTGCTGGTGTTGCTGGCTTTGATGACCGGCTTCAGCGTCCTGACGATTCAGCCTCAACGTTCGACGGGTGGCAACGTTGGTGAGTCAATTGCTGATCAGATCGTAACTCAATTCGGAACCTCCGCAAAAGTCATCATCGCGGTACCAGGATCTGAGGACGATCGGGCCTTCGCAGAAGCTGCAAGAGCTCGCCTGGAATCTGCCGGAGCGACGGTGATTGCAACTACGACCGGTTCACCAATTGACGCGCGGCAGGCGCTGCAGAACGCCTCAGATGACGGCATTGCTGTTGATGCGATTGCCTTGACCGGAACTTCTGCTGCATGGTCCGTGCTCGACAAGTTTCCCGACATCACGATTGACCGCAGGGTATCGCCGAATACCGGCAGCTGGCCCGTTTTCCTCAAAGCCAGCAATCTCATTGGGGTGGCAAATCAAACGGCCATTTACGCAGTGATCGCGGTGGGCATGACGATGGTGATTATTAGCGGAGGCATCGATCTGAGCGTAGGTTCGCTGGTCGCGCTTTCGTCCGTGATCGCAACCATCATCATTCGCGAGAACGGTGGAGTCTCAGCATCGACCACAACCGTGTCGATCGCGTTTATGATCGGCATACTGGCTGCGGCCTCTGCTGGTGCCTTCAACGGCATTATGATCACCGCATTTCAGTTGCCACCATTTATCGTCACACTGGCGATGATGCTGATCGCGCGTGGTTTCGCAAAGCGGCTGTCCGAGTTTCAATCCATCAATACAGTTCCGCCTTCGTTTCGATGGCTGGGCAATGGAAGTTCATTCGATGTGCCGAACGCTATTCTTCTGATGGTGGCCCTTTATCTGTTCACGCATTTTGTGATGAGCCGAAGTGTCTTCGGACGGCATTTGTACGCAATCGGCGGCAATGCACACGCGGCGCGGCTTTCCGGGATTTCTGTCGGGAAAACGACGATCATCGTCTATCTAATCTGCGGTGCACTGGCAGGTCTGGGCGGGATTTTGGTTTCGTCCAGACTCAACGCGGGCGATCCTAAGTATGGCACCATGTATGAGTTGGAAGTCATTTCGGCCGTTGTCGTCGGCGGGACATCATTGCTGGGCGGCGAAGGCCGCATGTTCGGAACGCTCATTGGTGCATTTGTCATCGCGGTGATTCGCAACGGCATGAATTTGATGGGCATCAATTCAGACAGTCAGGAGATCGTGCTGGGGGCAGTGTTGCTGCTCGCGGTGCTGCTGGATCATATTAAACGGACAAGAATGTCAGATCTTTAGAGTCAAACAGAAGGAACAACAATGCAAACTATCGAAACTGAAGTCCTCCACCGACCTGAATCCGCCGCGCTGCGTTTCCTGCCGGAAGGGCCATATCAACTTCCTGACGGACGCTTAAGCTGGGTGGCGATTCAGCACGGCGGGGATTCGAAAACTGGTTCCATCAACATTCTGGATCTTGTCACCGGGCGAAACGAATCATTCGCCTTACCCGGCCGACCGGGATTCGCATTTCCAACGGACGAGGTTGGTGTCTTTGTCACGGGTTTTGAAAGAAGCGTTGGGCTGTTCGATACGCGAACCTCGACATGGAACGCCTTAATCACCGATGTCGATTCGGATGTCTCGAACACGATCATCAATGATGCTGTGGTTTATAATGGCAACCTGATTTTCGGGCTGAAGGAGTTGGAGTTCAAAACGAAAAAGGCCGGACTGTATCTTTGGCGCCGCAGCGACAGTGCCTTGATTCGGCTGCGGAGCGATCAGATCTGCTCCAATGGAAAAGCGGTTGTCAGGAATGCCGACGGCACTCTAACCATGTACGACATTGATTCACCGTCGAAGCAGATCATTCGCTGCCGTCTTAATATCGAAGCTGGAACGGTGAGTAACATCGAAGTCGTGGTCGATCTGACGTCCGAAGAAATATTCCCTGACGGCATGATTTTGACACCAGATCATCAAAGCCTGATCGTGGCGCTCTACGATCCAGGCGACCCAAAAGCCGGCGCGGCACGTCAATACAATCTCAGCAGCGGCACGCTGGAAACCGTATGGACGTGTCCTGGATCCCCGCGTGTCACTTGTCCGCAGCTGATCAAACACAACGGGCGCATTCGATTAGCGCTCACCACAGCGGTTGAGCATATGCCGCCAGAACAACAGGCCGCACATCCGAATGCGGGATGTCTGTTCATTGGCGATACAAGCTTCACAGGCATCGGCGGTCAACCGGTTTTCCCAGCGCCCATGTGATAAATCGGATGATCGAGGTTTTCGATTCTTCATCTAGAATCCCGACGCGGCCGAGTTACAATGCTGCAGTCTTATTTCCAGATTCTAAATACACAGCATGGCTGTTACAGCAGCGATGCATATGAATCAGCATTACATCAGGAGTTGTCGTCATGAAGTGGGAAGGTCGTGAGCAGAGTTCAAACGTGGAGGATCGTCGCGGCATGAAGGGTCCGGCGGTCGCGGCTGGCGGCGGCGGATTGTTATTGGTCGTTTTGATGATCGCCATGAAGATTTTTGGTGCTTCAGAAGAACAACAGCGTCTGGCGGTAACGGTCGCCAAGGGACTACAAAACCGCGCGGCAACCGCCCCAGCGACGCCTGGCGAAGGAATTGAAGACAAGAACAAAGAATTCATCGCCGTGATCCTGCGGGATACAGAAACGATTTGGACCAAGCTGTTCAGGGAGCAGGTTCAGGGTGCCTCTTACACGCCAGCCAAACTTGTAATTTTCTCTGATAGTGTTGCTTCAGGCTGTGGTAACGCCAGTGCTGGCATGGGACCGTTTTACTGCCCAGCAGACGAAAAGGTCTACATCGATCCTGCGTTCTTCGACGAATTAGCGACGCGTCATCACGCAAAGGGAGATTTTGCCCAGGCTTATGTGATCGCTCACGAAGTTGCACATCACGTGCAGAATCTGACTGGCTTCAGCGATATCGTGAATCAGGCTCGAGCCCAGCGGGACGAAAAACTGTCAAATCAGATGTCTGTGCGGCTGGAACTACAAGCTGACTTCCTTGCGGGCGTCTGGGCACATCATGCTCACAAGGCCTACGACATTCTGGAAGACGGCGACATGGAAGAAGCAGTCAATGCGGCCAATCAGATTGGCGACGACACGTTGCAGAAGCAAGCCACAGGAGTGGTCCGGCCACACAGCTTTACACACGGCAGCTCAGCACAGCGAGTAAAATGGTTCAAGAAAGGCATGCTGTCCGGCAAGTTCAAAGACTGCGAACAATTGTTTGAGCTGGACTACGAAAAGCTGTAAGACGAGCCTGTGATTTGCTTCCTCTGGTCTTCAAGCAGGTCGATCGGTTGGGTGGACGGTTGGGTGGCCGGGGCTGGACTGAGGAGAGCGAAGGAAGCCCCGGGGTTTCGGGCTGTCGCCCTCCAACCCCGGCCACACGTTTACCATTTTGGACAGCACACTGGATTGCTACTCAGGCTTTTTGCTGTCTTCGGTATTCTCCGCGGGCAATTCCGGCATGGAAACTCGGTCGCCGCGAATTCTTGATTTGGCATAGTCCAGCCACGCTTCAAGTTCTTTTTCGCCGTAGAACACTTCGCGGAACAGGTGAAAAATCTGATCCGACTCGGGCTTCTTTCCGGCCGCAAGCAACTCATTGGCCGTCGTCATCCGCCGCGCGATGATATTGAGGTAGTCGGGTTTCGACAGCAATGTTGCCTTGCCAGCATCACGTTTCTTTTCCGCAATCTTTTTCCAGAAACGTGGCACGGAAATTACGTCGGTCGTCTCATCTTTTTCGACAGGCGCAATTTCTTTTTCAGAATCAGCGTCTTGAGCTTCAGGCGCATCTTCTTTTGGCAATGATTCAATTAGTGTCTGAAAGATTTCCAACGATTCTAAAGGGTTGCGTTCTGAGTCCAATGCCGCTCGCATGCCTTTCAGGCACGCCGTTTCATAACGGTTTCGACCATCGTCTGGTCGTTTTACGCGGCGGTCAAGTTGAGCCTCGATGAGAGAGACTTCGACGTCATCCAGCCAGCCCTGCATTTCGCTGGCATATTTGCCGTCTGGATATTTTTCCAGATAGGGACGCAGATATTTCCCTCTGGCATCAAAGTGTGCCACTGGATCTGGCGTAGACATGGCGTCTTTGGCCTTGATGTAAAGCCCATCCTCCCCGGGCCCCCATGAAAGCCAGACGCCTACCGCAATCAGGGCTCCGAGCATTGTCAGCAGGAACCATGTCTTCTCAAAAAACTGCGATTGATCTCGCTTCTTTTTCTTTTTCTTCCTGGCCGTCACATCACCCGTCTCCGGATCGACAGAGACCGACGCAGGTTTCGACGCGCCGGCCGACATAAACGCTTCGTCTGAAACCTCAGCAATTGTGCCGTCGTCGGACTTCAGGATCTGCGTCAATTCGGTATTGACGGCCAATGCGTCGAAAGGACGATCGTCAGGATTTTTCTGCAGAAGTCTTTCCACCAATTGGTCAAGAGCCAGAGGACACTCGATACCTTTTTCGTGCAGGTTGTACGGATAGTCATTTAGATGCATCATCAGCATCTCAGCAGGGTTCTGCGACACGAATGGCGTCTCCCCCACCAGCAATTCGTACAGCAAACACCCGGTGGCGTAGAGATCTGTCTTGCCTGAAATCGGCGCATTGCCCTGGATCTGTTCTGGTGCCATGTACGCATAGGTGCCGACCGTCTTTCCGGCGGCGGTGAGCGCAGTTGCTTCTGTGTCGCGGGCAATACCGAAGTCGCCGAGTTTAATGTGGCCCTTTTTCGTTACGAACAGATTCCCCGGCTTCAGATCGCGATGAATGATGCCGGCGTTATGAGCGTTCTCCAGAGCTGCCGTCAGTTGGCGCCCCACCTGTA
>JANOZG010000082.1:0-16240 GCA_031429275.1 Planctomycetota bacterium | reverse complement strand
CTATGCCATTCCCTATGAATACAACAGCCCAGAAAACAGCACATTCGCCGAGCGAAACCCCGTCCGATCCAAAGAATTTCGGATCAGGTGTACAGCAATTTCCGCCCTCTACGCCTCACGAAGCGCAGCATACGGGCCTGACGGAGGCGGAGTTTCAGGTCATGAAAGACGAAAAGCTTGCCGTCATTCGTCGTGCCCTTGAAAATGGCGACTACGATTCCGACGCAATTCTAGAAAAGGCGCTGGATCGAATGCTGCAGCGACTTGAAGAAGCCGACGCAGAGCAATAATTCTCTTAAATCCTGAGAGTTTTAGTGGCCTCTGGCACAATCGCCGTGACATTCGAGGCAATCGTAACCAAACTACCTCAGATCATTTCCTGCGTTGAGTTGTGGCGTTGAGGTTTTCGTGAGTGATCTGGTATTTAATGAAATTGCTCGTCCTGAAGTCGCGGTGTCTCCGGTTGAGAAATTCCGCGAGTTTCTTGGCACGCGCGGCAAACGATTGACTCAAGAACGTGAAACCATCGTCCGCGAGATTTTTGCGGATCACGAACACTTTGATTCAGATCAAATTGTCGCAAGGTTAACTCAGCCGCGGCGCGACGGAGGTCGCGTGAGTCGAGCGACAATTTATCGCACACTAAGCTCACTGGAAGAAGCCGGACTGATTCGCAAAGTTGCCCGCGCAAATGATCGGGAAGTTTACGAACACGATTATGGCTATCCGCAGCATGATCATTTTATCTGCGAAAAGTGTCAGCAGCTTGTTGAATTTCGTAATGATGAAATTTCAGCTGTCCTTGAACGCGTTGCCGCCGATCATGGATTTCGCATGAGTGGCCATCGGCTTGAAGTGCACGGCATCTGCGCCACGTGTGCCAAGCCACCAGCTCGTCGACATCATAAACTCGACATGATTTAAGCAATTGCACAACAGTTGTTGGAGTACCAATTCACGCTAGGGCATTGGAACTTTAAGAACGACTGTCATTGGAGTTTCATCATTGATCGCTCGCGCCGTGATCAGATCCTGAATTGCAGACTGAAACGCCGTATCAGCTTTCGATGATGCGGACTGGACAACAGCACCCATCTGCATGGCTGTCTTTAGCGAGTTTCCGTCGCGGCTCAATTGCGACAATAGTCCGCTGATCTGTTTGATCTGAGGATCATCTTCGATCTTCTGAACCTGTTCCTCCGTCACATCATTTGTTGTCGATGAACCGATGACAGAATGCACCAACTTCCAGCCGCCGGGATTTGAATTTTGAAAGAGCTGTCGCGTCACCGATGCAGCGCCGCTTGCCAGATCAAATTCGAATGATGACACAACGACGGTGGAACGGCCGTCGTTTTCTGCAATTTGACGTGCCGCCGCTGGCAGCGTTGCATCATTTGCGTTTATTGCAGTTGAGGCTTTTTTTGGCGACCCACCAGTTTCATCCAGCAACTCCTGCAGTGTGTTATTCAAAGAATCGCCAAGCAAAGAACTCATCAACACTGCGATGTCCGGCTTCGCATCTTCCTTGACAAAACTGTCGCCAGTACGAATCAGCCGAGTTGCCTTGTTCAAACGAACATCGACTGCTGCCAGAATCTGTTCGGCGACAAAATCTGCGGGTGCAGCTTTCGTATGGGGTGTTGGACGCTTCAATTGATCGGCCGGAATCTCCTGAAGCCGCATGGCGACAGTTTTCCAGTGAAGGTTTTCGAAATCCTGAATCCGATTCAATAATGCCAGCGTCGCCAGGTCGCGGCGATTGGGAGGCAGCGTTTCAAGTTTCTTTAATCGCTTTGGCTCAATCTCCACAACAACGAATTCTGGCAGATGCTCTTCGTCGGGCTTCAGACGTTCGATCACTTCTTCCAATAAGCCGACCTGCTGCAGGTCATCGGGAGCATCGATTTTGAGTTTGTCGATTCTTTGCCGAAGTGTCTTGATGATGTGTTCGTTTTGAGAGTTAAGCTGAGTCATCAACAATGGAATCACTTCATTCGTAAACAACTCTGCAGCGTCTGCCTTCAGTCGCACAGTCCGCAGGACAAGTCGAGCGGGAGAATCACTCAGAGCGACCCCGTTTAATCTCACACCATCGGCAAGAATTGCGACGTCGCAAACTCGGTCACGAAATGATCTCGCGGCAAGGTCCTTACTCTGAGCAGCAACAGGATTTGTTTCTCCCGTCATCTCGCACAACGCCATAACCGCAATCAAAACGCGGAGGCTGAAGGGACGCCATAACGAGAATCTCGCGCACATGCTGGCCACTTCCTTAACGAAGAGTTGTCGTCCACTCACACTGATTCTCGTCGATCCTCATGACAATGAGCGTTGTCGTTCGGCATCATCAAGATGTTAAAGAACCTTTACAACTTCTGATTATCGATAACGAGTGGTTTTAAAAACGGCCAGGAATATTGACTTTAAACAGACGGCCCATGCATTGCAGTAGGGTCCATGCTGTGTCGTCCGTCAAGATCAACGCAATGGGACATCAGGCTGAGTATCGCAGAGATTTTAGTTTACAGCGAGTTTGTTGACAAAACATCCGTTCTTCCATTCAAATAGATTCGATTTGGCCAAAGATGAGCGGAAAATGCCTGGCCCTTTTTAAGCACCATTGATACGCCCACGACAGAATGCAGAGAGATGCCGGTCAAGCCAAATTCGAATTCCGTCCCGCCTGCATGGCTTCGATGGTTTGTGAACGATGCAATTCGTGGCATTCTTGACAGGCATGCGGCGGCTCCAGTAGGCTGTCATTACTATCGAGATGCGATTGAACAGGTGTGGGAAATCTCTCTGTTTTTGTCCGCAACGGAAGTTTACGGCGGGCCACTCGATGGCAAGCACGTGCCCGGCGGCCTTCAGATCGACGTCATGGAAGTTGCCGCAGCTTTCGACGAACCGCCAGCGATCCATTGGCAGTCCGAGAAGTTTGCATCCGATGACGAATTAGGAAATCATCTCTCCTTTGAAGGAGTAGCGCGCGGCGTCAAGGTGTGGCTGAGAATTCTGCAGACCGCACCAGAGTGGGCCAGTCCTGGGCGACTCGTCTTCGCCGAAAACGGCAAAGTTGCAGACATCTGGTGACTTTTGTCGCGGGGATCTTCCTTCCGGTGCCCCAGAATTGCATCATGGAAACGGACTGTCATCGTTGGCACTTGGCACAGTAAAACGTGGACCTCTGCGCCTGCACTACTCGCTGTATTTTGGCTCTTTCACAAAGGTCACATCGCTCCCCTTCCTTCCCGTACACCTGATGTTCGTTCTGATAACCGCCGCTCTTGTTGAGAGCATTGCGGTAAGTGCCGTCACCCAGTGTGGAGCCTTCGTATTCGATTGCCTTGTGCAGGATGCGATTAGTGGCGATCATCAGATTTTGAAGCTGCCGCTGCGACAGCTTTGATGCCGGGCGGAAAGGTGAGATACCAGCTTCGTGCAGAATCTCGCTGGCGTAAAGATTTCCTATGCCAGAAATGAGTGACTGATCAAGCAGGACAACTTTGATTTCTCGGTCCGATCGCGAGAGAATTTTCTTCCAATCCTGGATGGGAATATTTAAAGCGTCGCATCCCAATCGAGATTCCAGAGCGTGGAATTCTGCTTCTGCCAGAAGTGATACAGTCCCCAGGCCGCGACGATCCCAGAACTCCAGGCTGGCCGCCTTTGTCGCTTCGGGTGCGAGTTCAAAACAGACTCGACGATGCTTTTGCGTGGGTGGATCAGTGAGCAACATCAATCCCGTCATTCTTGGTTCAATGACAATGCGATCTCCAGAGTCCAATGCAACGACGATTCGCTTTGCCAGACGAACGATCGATGAAATCGTTCGGCTTTCAGTCCGTTCGATGAATTCGCGGCCACCCGGATTAACCTGAATCGGGCGACACGGACATTTCGGAAAGAACGTTCGGTCAATTCTACGGTTGATGCAGTCAGGCCTGATGCCTCGCACCATGGTCTCAACTTCAGGGAGTTCGGGCATTTTCATTGATCCAGGGATAAACTAAGGCTGCAAGGCCAGCATGATCGTCACAACACACAAAGCCATTCACGATATTCGTTGAAAGCAACACATTCGGAATTTCAGGCACAATTGGTATGTCATTGAATTACAGGATTCTTCTTGACGTTGACGTGCTTCGCGACGATCCTAAGCAATGGTCAATTCTGACTTTGTTGCTCCACTGCGCGAAGTGAGTGCAATCCCACAAAAGGGGTCTGACCCTTTGTGAGAATGTGAGTTCAGTCGACATTTCGCCTCCCGAAGAGGGTCAGACCCCTTTTTGGATCGCCGTTTTTTCCAAGATTTTTTTGAGGTCACGCAGATGCGTCAGTCTCTCGCAGCATTTTTATCGCGTCAATTTGAACTTCGTCGAACTCTTCGCAGGGGCGTAAATCTGGCCTGTTGTTTGGCCGTCTTTGCGTCACCGGTCATGTCAGATTCTGTGTTTGGAGGAACATCCGACGCGGAAAAGGCACCAACCGCCAATAGCATTATGGAATCTGCGAAATTGCGGATGGAAGCCAGGCTCGCAGCAGAGCAGGGCGATTTCCTGAAGGCGACCGAAGCTCTGGGATCAGCGGCGGAACTTGTCGGAGATCGAATGACGGCCGGCAAAGCCCGAGATGCTCATGCAGGCCTGCAGGCTCAAGGGGGCTCTCAATTCGCAGACTTCACAGCCCTGATTACTTTGATCCAAGATCAGACTTCGCCTCCTGCTCGGTGGTTTGAGGTGGACGGTGAAGGTGGTCGAATGAGCCAGTTCTCTCAGGGCGTATTCATGGGAGCTCCAGCCGTGATGGCAGCCCTCACGCTCGCAGGAGATGATTCTCGGTTGATCTCTGCATTCGAAATGGCGAAGTCGGCCAACACAAACCATGATGTTCGTGCCACTTCGAACCTGAGATTGGTCTCGCTGCCTCGCCTTGAACAGCACGTATTGAAGTTGAAAGAAGCTGGTCAGCCAATCTCCGATGATGTCGCATGTTTGGCTGGGTTGACTGAAGTTCGCTTCCTGTTTGTCTTTGCCGATTCTGGCGATGTCGTGATTGGTGGTCCGGCAGGCGATTGGGCGAATGACGAAACTGGCCGCACAGTGGGTATTGCTCAACACCGCCCGACTCTTAAATTTGACGATCTGGTGACCCTGAGCCGAACGTTCTCGTCGGGCGGTTCTGGATTCTTCATGTGCTCCATCGACCCCAAACCAGATCAGGTGAAAGCGGTTAAAGAGCTTGTTGGCAGCTACGGTCCGCTGTCGGCAAAGAATCTTGGTGCATTCACGAAGAAAGCCGAAGACACACTTGGCTTGCAGAATGTAATCGTCAACGGAATCCCTGAAGATTCACGCGTGGCCAGCGTGATCGTTGATGCTGACTATCAGATGAAACTGATCGGCATCGGCAAACGCGAAGGTGCAGAGGGAATGAAGAGCTACTTCGATCTCGTCAGTCGGACAGAACGAAAAGGTTCGACAATGGACGCTCTTCGCTGGTGGATGACCGTCGGCTACGACGCGATCTATGTTTCGCCCAACCAGCAGGCGTTTGAATTCTCCGGGCGTTCCATTCGCTGCCTCTCAGAAAACCAGCTTGTTCAGGACGATGGAACTCACGTCGCGAGCGGCAAGTCAGAAAAGGCAAATGCTGAGTTTGCTCGATTGTTCACAGAAAACCTGCCAAAGCTGGCTGATCAGGAACTACTGTTCGCTGACCTGCAAAACGTCTTTGATCTGGCGTTGGTGTCTGCCTTGGTGCAGTCACAAGCCATTGGACATCAGGCAGGCTGGCACTCAGAAGTCTTTGCAGTTGATGGAACCTATAAGCCAGCTGACGTCGATGTTCCGAATGAACTGATGACTGCAGCAAATTATCGAACCTATCGTGGCGGCGATATCGTCGTTCAGGTCGCAGGCGGCGTACGAGGTGACCTGAAAGCAATCGTTGAGAACCCCGAAACATTCGAAATCTCTGCGGAAGTCGCAAAGAAAGCGGCAAATGCAAATCCTATCGGACAGTCTGGTCGCTGGTGGTGGGATGCTGCGGCCCGATAAGAACCAACAACTTCAACAACTTTCCGAGCGAAGCTGGTCTCCCAGCTTCGCTTTTTTTATGCCTTCCATTTCCAGCAAACCCGCTATCATTCGCAGCAGTTCGTTCAGGCAGCCTCGCCCCCGGTGAAATGGGCCAGCGATGTTGCGGAAATATGCTAACTGGAATTGGTAGCATGGCCCGCTTAACTCAGGCCGATTTGGTTAATCTGAATCGCACATTTGATGATCGTTCGCCGCTGGAACTGCTGAGCTGGGCTCGAGAAATGTTTGGGCCGCGCGTTGCTGCAATGTCGTCAATGCAGGAATCCGGCAACGTGATTTGCCATATGCTGTATGCAAATTCGCTGAGTATCCCAGTGCTGTTCGTGGATACCGGAGTTCTGTTTCAGGAAACTCTCGACACACGTGACCGGCTGATCAAAACGTACGGACTAAACATTAGAACACTTACTCCAGTGCTGTCGATGGAAGAGCAGACAGAGAAGTTCGGCGTGCTCTATTTGACTCCGGACGGGCAAAAAGAATGCTGCGAAATGCGAAAATCCGCCCCTCTGGATGCCATCAAAGGCGAATACGATGCCTTGATAACCAGCTTGCGGCGAGCGGATGGCGGACGGCGAGGCGTTTGCCCCATCCTGGCGGTGGACGTACGCACGAACACGCTACGAATCAATCCGTTAGCAAACTTTACTGATGAACAGCTGGATGACTACATCCAACAGAACTCAGTGGTGCTGAATCCACTGCATAAACAGGGATTCTCCACGATTGGCTGCAATCGGTGTACAACACCTGTACTGCCGGGAGAACCCAAGCGAGCAGGGCGATGGCGGCATTTGGGACCGTGGAGCGTCTATTGTGGTATCAATCCAACGGATCTCGATCCTGAACGCTCACCTGCCATCGATTTCCCGCAGGACCTCGTTGATCGCATCCTGGGCCGTCAAACCGACTTTATGATTTGATGTTGCCTGTGCTGCCTAAAAGCGACGCACGTATGTTGCATTTCGTGGACATATTTTGGAGAAATTGAGGAACATAGGCCTGTTGTATGTATTTTTCGTTAATCGCGGATCGCAGGCTTGCAACGGGTTTCCCCCCATGGACATGATGGATTATCGAAGCGTAACAACTCTTGTCGCTGTGAATTTGGCCAAGCTGGGATGAGCTTGCCAGATTTAATGGTCCCTGCCGGGAAGATTGGCAGGGAAATTGCTTCAGTATGAATCTCGACAAGAGCTGTCGAACAGCAGGGTGGCGTGTTCCTCTTTCTTCCGCCGATCGGCGATTTCTCAATGTATCCAAGTGTGATTGCATTTCTGTCAGCGTTGGCTTGTTCGGTGGCTTGTGCACCAATCATCGCCATGATCGCGCGACGTCTTGGTGTAGTGGACCACCCCGACGGCCATCGAAAGTTGCACGCTCGGATCGTGCCATTGGCTGGTGGCCCCACCGTCCTGATTTCACTGTTCGTCGGTCTTTTTACGACACTTTGGTTCCATCCAACGCTGCTGGAATCCAGCTTCAATGACATCCGGTTCCTGACGTGTTTAGGTTTGGCTGGCAGCTGGATCGTGTTTCTGGGGATTCTGGACGATAAGTTCGGACTTCGGGGACGGCAAAAACTGTTCGGCCAGTTTGTCGCTGCCCTGATTATGATTCCCTCGGGTATCGCAATCCAAAAGATTCAAGTCTTTGGTATTCCGATCGAATTCGGTGACTTCGCAGCTGTTGTGACAGTCTTCTGGATTCTCGGTGCGATCAATGCCCTCAATCTCATCGATGGCGTCGACGGTTTGGCCAGCACCATCGGCATTGTGTTAAGCCTTTCTGTCGCAGCGGTCACAGTAATTCTCGGTGGTCGAGTCGATGGATTGATTATTGCACTCGCTCTGGCCGGAGCCTTGTCGGGGTTCCTGATCTTTAACTTCCCGCCGGCACGGATGTTCCTCGGTGATTCTGGCAGCATGCTGATCGGACTTGTCGTTGGCTGCATCGCACTGAAGTGTTCGTTCAAACAATATGCCGCGATGGCATTGGTGATGCCCACTGCAATCTGGGCGATTCCTATTTTTGATGTAGCCATGGCGATCGTTCGACGCCGACTGACGGGGCGCAGCATCTATACGACAGACCGTGGGCATCTGCATCACTGTTTAGTGCGTAGAGGACATACGGGATCAGGACTTCTGTTATTGGTTGGCGGACTCTGCGGCATTACAGGACTTGGGGCGATTGCTGCTGCGTGGTTCGATAATGAAATGATTGCCGTCCTCGGTGTCGCGACAGCCCTCTTGATTCTCGTCGCAACGCGATCATTTGGTGCGGCTGAATTGAACTTGCTGGCTAATCGAGTTCGCCGCTTTGCCGGTTCGCTGATCCGCAAACCGGAAGGCGACAAGCCGGTGCTGCACAATGAACAGGTTCAGCTGCATGGAAAACAGGAATGGCACGAACTCTGGCAAACGCTCACCGCGTTTGCCGATCGGTTTGAGATGGATGCGGTTGAATTACTGGTCAACATCCCAAGTGTCGGTGAAGAATATCATGCGAGCTGGAGATCAACTTCTAAAGTTGAACAGCATGATGCCTGGCGATCGGAGATTCCACTGATCATTGATGGTCAGCGAATCGGCCACATTAAAGTCGTCGGGTTCTGTGGCCATGGCTCGATCTGCGAATGGATGAGTGACCTGATCGGTGGACTTCGTCCATTCGAAACTCAACTCATTGAGCTAATCGGCGAACTTCGTGCAAAACATGCGCCTCGAAAATTGCCATCTTTGTCTGATTCGGGAAAACTACAACTGCCTCAACAGGCAACAGCCTGAGCCGTCTATTCAGCTGGATTTTCCTATGCAGTTCCGTGAGCGATCAAGGACTCCATCACGATCTGCCACAATCAGCAACACAACAGTGCCGGAAGCGTTGCTGTCAAGCAGACTTGGCTTGGCTCTTGAATGGGCATCACTCTTTGTCGCTGTTGCGACAGTCTGTATTTTGCCGTGGTTGCTGGGCGGCGCAATACCCAAAGCCAGACTTGTGTTACAAGTAGGAACGACCGCAGCCGCGGTTTTGACACTGCTGGCCAGATTGGTCTCGCGGCGAGGCTTTTCGATGCCACCCGCTGGAACCTGGCTATTGCTTGGGTTGGCAGCCATCGGAATTGTGCAGCTTCAGCCTTGGATGCCGTCCGTGATTTCTCGAATGAACCACTCCGTTCATCCAGAGTTTCGGAGCCATCTTCCGAACGCGAATACGACAATCACAACTCAGCTCTCAGGCACGCAATCAGGTTCGCAGCGATCACCGGCGGATTCAGGCTCAGCAGCCCCTGCCATGACTCGCCGCCATATTGCTCAATGGGCAGCCGTGGCGCTGCTGTTATGCATTGTTTCGGATTCGTTAACCCACGGCAAACAGCTGATTTGGATGCTGGGGCTAATGTGCCTCAACGCGAGCATGCTCACGATATTGTCACTGCAGCAATTGTTCAACAAGGGCAGCCGTGGTTTGGCGGAGCCATGGATTGTCAGCAAGACACTGCCGTTCGGCAGTTTTGTAAATCCCAACAATGCCTCCGGTTGGCTACTCGTCCATGTCGCGATGGCGATTGGCCTCGTCATCGTGGTTTGGGGTCGGAATCCAGCGACGGGATGGTCGCGATCCATCCTGAGACCCTCGTGGCGAGATCAGATGTTTGAGACCTTCGCGATCATTCAGCACCGCATTGCATCTCTCAATAATTTGCAGCTTCTTTCGATTACCACTGTCGTATTGCTGCTCACGGGTGTCGCAGCCACTCTGTCACGTTCGGGTATCGTTGCTGGAATTGCGTGTCTCATCGTCTGTGCAGCGTCTCGCATGCAGCTGCGAAAATCTCTGCTACTGCTGATTCCGTTTTCGATTCTACTAGGCGGTGTCAGCATTTTTTTGACAGCGTTTGAACTCGATACGTTGGTCCTTGCTGAACTCACGACTCTGAAAGATCCTGTTTCAGAATCTACAAGTCGCCTGCTGCATTGGTCCGATTCTTTGGGCTCCATTCGGGACTTTCCACTTCTTGGATCAGGGCAGGGCGGCTATGCCTGGTCAACTCTGCCCTATCAGCGACGAAACAGCACCGCATGGTTCATGAACGCGGACAATCAATATGTGGAAATTCTCGTAGAATCAGGTGCAATCGGTTTCGTGTTGTTTGCCGGATTCGGCATTCTTCTGACCGTCCAATCGATGCGTCTGATTCTCAACAAAACAAATACGAAGAACGACGAGGGATTATGGACGTACCGAACGGCCCTCGGGATGGCGGGCATGGCCATGATGTCAGCACAGGCGATCGTGGCATTTTTTGACTTTGGAATCGGTCTGAGCTCGACCATGGCCTCCATTGCTGTCTTTGGCGGTGTCCTGGCTGCAGTCACATTCCATCAGCCAAACCCCCAGCCCAAACCAGGTCTATGGTTCGACGTCAATGGCGGCCTGGTCGGTTGGGCACTGCGATTAGCACTTGTGGCGACAGTTTATGGATCGATCTCAGAATTGCGTCAGGCCGACAAGGTCTATCCAGCGATTGTTGAATCATCGAGACTTTTGGACGCCCCAGTGACTCGCAAGTCGCTGGCAAAGCTTCCCGATTTATACGCGCAACTTTCAAGCTCAAGAAAACAGTCTCAGGATGATCCTGCCATCTGGAGCTTGCTCGCCAGTATTTCAGAAGCACAGTACCGCCTTCGTGTGATTGATGAGATGTCTCCGGCAGGTGTTAAGATCGATAACAGTCAATTGCAGAATGCATGGAGGCTTCTCTCTCCTCTGGAATTTGCGCAGCGCGTCGAATTGCTCAGGACGAATCTGCCACCCGACGACTTTCGGCAACTGCATGAAAAAATCAAGGCGTTGAACATTGAATTTCCCTTTCAACAAATCGCACACCAGGCTTCACAGAAGATGCCACTTGCGCCCGGAAATGCCGTCGATGCGGCTGCTGGTGACATCATCACTGACAATCTGGACAGTGCCCAACTTGACGAACTCACTGCCGTCCGTTTCACCGCACCTGCGGGATCGCGATATCTATTTCAATGCGGGATGGTATGCCTGATCGCCCGGCAACCGGAGCGTGCTGCGGAGTTCTGGAAACAGTCTTTGCAGTTTTCGGAGAGCTATCGCGTCAATATTCTGGTGAACTCACTGCAATTCTGGACAGCAGCCAAAGCATTGGATCAATTCGCACCGCTCGAATATGGGGCGACTGTGCGGGCCGCAATGGCAAAGTCCGGTCCAGAACTTGAAGCAGGGCTCTGGAAACTGGCCGATGCACAATGGCTGGCGATTTCGAACGCGCCAACGTTAGACCAGAGAATACAACGAGCCAACGACCTTCGGAGTCGCGACACCAACGAAGCTGCATTGAAATGGATTGACGAGTGCTTGCTGGAATTTCCACACACACTGGAACTTCGACAGATGCGTGCGGACACATTGGAAAAACAAGGGAAACTCGAAGAAGCAATTGCAGAATGGGTGAGATACGAATATTTCAGTCCCACGAGTTCACTGCCGGCAGTCTCTATCAAACGGCTGATTGAAGCCAAAAGTCGGTTTTGAGTCCCAGCGTGCCAGTACTTCGTCACAATCAAGAATTGGTCCGACAAATCAGAAATTGGTGTTGGGTGGCCGGGGCTGGATTGAGCGGAGCGAGGAAGCCCCGGGGGTTCGGGCTGGCGCCCTCCAACCCCGGCCACCCCCAAATTTGGACTGTGATAAAGCACTTGCCACAAATCGACAAATTCGGTGTGATCGTCAGTACCTGAACACAACATATTGCAACTGTTTTCCTGAAGATCAACAACTTTTTTCATAACAAATGTGATGCAACGATGCTTTGGGTAACGCTGCGAAACAGCAACAGACTGTGCAAATCTTCTCAGAATGAGTGCTCACGCTCAGCCGTGCAAAGACTGCATGAAATTCGGACTCCCTCGTGGCAAAACCAATTTACTTAGGGCACAATAGGACATGTTTCAAAATGTAGCGAATACCGTCTGTAGCGACGGATTCAGACATCGACAAGGCATCCTGCGGGTTTTGACCACCCAATTCGCTATCTGGTGGTTCAGCAGGTTTACGATCGATGCTCATAAGGCGTTCTGAATGCCTGTCGGCATGTCGGAGCATATTCAAACGGAGTTTCAGAGGAAAATCAAAGATGGCATCAACAGGACTTCCGAGCATGTATGGCTCCGCCGCTGCGCCTGCAGTAACGGAAGAACAGGAAGCAGGATTGGATGTTTGGGGCTTTCTACGACGCAGAAAGTCATTCGTCATTGTGCTTTCAATGCTGGGATGCGGCATTGGCTACATGATGTTTCAAAGACAAATTCCAATTTACAGGTCCTCGGCACTGACTCAGGTCATCCACAAAAATTCTGACCGACAAATGGCCATGCTTGTCTCAGAACGAGACTTGATGGATGCAACGTATGAAATCACAAGTGAAGGCCTGTTGAGGCCGGCAATTGAGAGACATCGGCTCGGCGAACTGGCATTGCTGCAGGGAATGTCACTTGATGCCGCAGCGCTTCATGTGGCCAGTATGATTCAGGTCAAGCCATTGTCGAGCGGTAAAATCGTCGAGATTTCCGTTGAGGGAGCACGCGCCGAAGAGATTCCGCTCATTGCAAACGCTGTTGCCGAAGAGTACGTCGACAGGCAGCGCGAGAACTATAAGGATGCGAGCGTTGAGTTAGATGCCGCGTTGACACGGCAGCGCGAAGGATTGCATGCGGAACTCAAAACTAAAGAAGAAGAATATAATGAATTCCGCGAACGATCTGGTCTCATGAGTGATGGCAAAAATCCTCATCGGGAACGTCAGCAGGCATTTTTAACACAATTGGGTGCGTTGTCGCTGGAGGAGACTTCCCTTAAAGCAGAACTAAAGACGCTTGAAGAAGCTGAACGTGGTGGTGGCTCTCGCGAGGCAATCCTAATGGCAATTGGTAAACTCAGTGAGAGTGCTCCACTTGTCAGTACCGTTGAACAACGTATCAACGAAGTTGTTAGCGAAGAGACTATCCAGGAAAATATCGAAGAACGAATTCTTCCGCTGCTGCTGGAGCAGAAGGAACTGGAAGCAAAACACGGAAAAGATCATCCCAAAGTGACAGCGATGCAGCGGAGAATTGACTTCACTCGACAGTTGTTGCAGCAGTTTGTTGATATAAAGAAAAAGCAGGCTGAACAGGTCGTCCCCGCAAAAAACCCGGAAGTGGCACCGCCTGTTCCATTGGATTTTATTGCAGTTTACCTGCAGTCGCTTCGCCAACAGTTGCAGTCAATTGCAACCGAGCGAGACGCATTAGAAGCACAAGCAGCCGAAGCAGAACGCCTGGCCCGTGCGTTGGGCAACGATGAAAATGAAGATCGCAGCAGAAGAAGTGAAATTGAACGATTGACGAAGCTGTTTGATGCAGCCTCGTCGAGCGTCACGGAAAGAAAAGTGAATGTCGATATCGGCGGCGTCAAGGCACTGGTTCTGCAGCCCGCACACCATGGTCGTCTCATATTTCCAAGTCTCAGTCAGTTCTTGGGGCTCGGAGCATTTTTGGGTGGGTTCGTGGGATTGGTCCTGGGCTATGTCGTTGAAATGGCCGACAAGAGCTTCCGCAAGCCAGAAGACGTGATTCGTGAATTCGGCATCCCTATCGTGGGACACATTCCCTTCTTCAAAGAAGAACGACTCAAAGGAGCGGCAGCAGAAAGCAAATTGGACCGCACTGCGGTTTGTGTGCATCTACCAAGGTCACGGCCAGCAGAAGCGTACCGATCAGTCCGCACGGCCATTTGCTTCAGCGCGTTGGGAAGTTCGCACCGCGTCATTCAAGTCACCAGTCCGGCAGCTGGTGATGGAAAATCGACATTGGCACTGAACCTTTCAATTTCGCTGGCCATGTCAGGCAAACGCACTATTCTCGTGGAAAGTGACTTCCGCCGCCCAAAAGTCCATAAACTGACTGGCGTGGACAACAAACGTGGAATAGTAGATGTGCTCCGCGGCGATGCGGAATTAGCAGATGCTGCTCAAAGCACTCTAGTGGATTCATTCTTTGTCTTGCCATGCGGCAGTCGCCCAAAAGACCCGGCCGAACTGTTGTCTCGCCCCGAATTTGAGCAGTTACTGGAAGTGTTGCGGCAAAAATACGACTACGTCATTATCGACACACCGCCAGTCTTGGCGGTCACTGACCCCACGAGTGTCGCTCCAAGAGTGGATGGCGTTTTAATTGCCATGCGACTCAGTCGCCACACGCGTGATCTTGGTCGCCGAACTCTGGAACAACTCCGAGATGTCGGCGCGACATTGTCTGGAATCGTGATCAATGGTGTTGAAGAGGCTGATGGTTACGGCTACGGCACTTACCGATATTCCGACTATCAATACTACTACAAGAATTACGACTATCGATACGGTGCCTACGGTAAAGCTAAAGAAGACTATTATTCAGACGAACGGGCTGATGGATCTGATGCAGACATCACGTTGAAATCCTGACACAATTGGACTAATGTTGACTTAGAATTTCGTGACGACATTCCCGTCGGCAAAACGAACGGTGCATTACACGCCTACTGTTATGCCGACGGTTTGCTTTCTGGTGCTCACAGAAAGCAATAGGGAATAGGGCATAGCAGAACGCCCACTGAACACTGAACACTGAAACAAGCCACGTGCCGCATCTGAATCCTTCTACACCGAAGGCAATAGATGACATTCGAAACTTGAATGTCACCGACGGGGACGAAGTCCGCGCAGAACCAAGCAAATCCTCAGTTCTGTTCCTTAACCGATCGTACTGGCCCGATGTAGAAGCGACAGGCCAGTTGCTTACATCATTGTGCGAAGGTTTAGCCAACGACTTTCGAGTGAGCGTCCTGGCTGGACGACCAAACGCTGTCATCGACGAGTCCGAAGTTGAAGACTGGCATTCCGCGATCATCAGAAATGATGTTGGCATTAACCGCGTTAAACACACACATTTTTCGAAGCGAAATCTTCTGGGCAAAGGCTTAAATTTCCTGTCGTTTGCCCGCTCGGCTCGGTTGGCTCTTCGAAACATCTCCACCCCGGATGTTGTCGTTTTTGAAACAGACCCTTTTCTGCTGGCGTTTGAAGCTGATCGACTGAAGAAACGCACGAGCTGTCGCATGGTCGGCTACTTGCAGGATATTTATCCGGACGTGGCCGTTGCACTTGGAAAGGTTGGTAACAACTGGGCCGTTCGACGTCTACGAAAATCCTTATTTGACATCTATCGCCGCTGCGATCGCATGGTTGTGCTGAGTCAGGATATGGCTGATCTTCTGACGGACAATGGCGTCGATTCCAATCGCATTTCAATTGTTCCTAATTGGGCCGACACCCAAAAAATTGCACCAAACGAAGGCGTTAATCGGTTTCGCGAACAACAGCAACTGGGTTGTCAATTTGTCGCCATGTATTCGGGAAATCTCGGACTCACCCAGCGACTGGAAGAATTTGTCGCGGCGGCAGAACTTCTGAAAGAACGAACCGATATCCTGTTTTGCTTTGTCGGTCGAGGCTCACAGGAAGCAGCTCTGCGTCATCTTGTGCAAACACGCCGCTTAACAAATGTTAAGTTCATTGACTACCAGCCTCAGGCAGAACTGACACACAGTCTGACAGCAGCAGATATTCACCTGGTGCCACTGACAAAACTGTTGAGTCGCTGCCTGATGCCCAGTAAGCTCTACGGCATTCTGGCTGCCGGCAGACCTTACCTGACGAACGCTCCGACGGGTTCTGAATTGCACACCATCAGCACCATCCACAAAGTGGGTCTCACCGTCGAACCAGAATCCGTACAAGCCATCGCCGACACAATACTCTGGGCCGCAGATCGCCCCGCAGAACTGCAAATCATGGGGCAAAACGCTCGACGGCTGGCAGAATCCGAATACACACAGGTTCGGTCAATCGCAAGATTCCGAGAAGTACTTCAGATGGCACTGGGTGAGTAGCTAGTAGCTAGTAGCTAGTAGCTAGTAGCTAGTGGCTGGTGGCTGGTGGCTGGTGGCTGGTGGCTGGTGGCTGGTGGCTGGTGGCTGGTGGCTGGTAGCTGGTGGCTGGTGGCTGGTGGCTGGTGGCTGGTGGC
>JANOZG010000081.1:0-7643 GCA_031429275.1 Planctomycetota bacterium | reverse complement strand
CGCGATTCAATTGGCCTGCAGCTTCCTGAGCTTTCTGTCCAGCCTGCTGCAACTGAGCTTCATTCATTTGCCCAGACGCGGCTTCACCGGATTCAGCGCCTTCACGGGCTGCTTGAGCGGCTTCCTGAGCCGGACGTGCCTGGTTTTGTAGCCCGAGTTCAGGGATATTCAATCGTTCAGCCAATTCTTCAAGTGGCGAAGGCAACTGGTCGGCGGCATTCGCAACGTCACGCTGCGTTTGCTGTTGAGCAGCGACCTGAGCTTCGTTGTTGTCCTGCAATTGCTGGAAGACTTCGGCCATGCGATTGAAGTCTTCGCCTTGCTGGTGCAATTGTTCGCGTCGATCCTGTTGCTCCTGGTTCTGCAGTAGCTGTGCGGCGGAACTCGATTCACTTGCCGACTGTTTCATGCGTTCAGCAGAACGACTGAACTGGCCCGCCATTGCATGACGCATCGCTTCGTCCGCTTTTTCGGCAGCTTGTTGAGACCTTTGTTTTGCGCTGTTGTCTGCTTTGCGATCAGCGTTGACAGCGTCTGCAGTTTCGTGAGCGGCCTCAACCATTTTTTCCAACTCGTTCAGAAGATTCCTGCCGACGTCTGCGTCTGATTTTTCCCCCTGCGGCAATTCTTCAGATTTTTGGGCTGCTAATCCATCCGTCGGGTCTGTTGGTTTCGAGTTAGGTGATTGAGCAACGTCGTTCGGGGGTTGATTGCCATCCTGTTGTGCCGCATCTTGTTGCTTCGCAGGTTCCTGTGGCTCGGCCCCGAGTTTCTTCGCCATCGCTGCGATCTTGTCTTCGATCTGCTCAAGGCGATCACTAATGTCGTTTGCTTTCCTGCCGAGTTCCTGTCGCGTCGCGTTTTGCTCGGCCAGCTCTCGCTCTTCCTCTCGTTTTGCATTTTCATCAAGGGGTGCAGCGTTAGGGTCGGCCTGCGGTGTCGCAACGGACTTCGCTAATTCCTCTGCCGCTTTGGCCAGTTGCTCCTGAGATTCTTCAATACCGTCTTGTGGTGTCGCCAGATTGCCCTGACGCAAATCTCGGATGGCCTCATCCAGTGGCTGAACTTCCGGACGCTGCACGTCCTGGGCCTGCCGCTGCATCTCATTACCAAGTTGGTCTGCTTCGTTGCGAGCTTGCTGCAACTCGTTGGCGAGTTCCTGAGCATCGCGTGCGGCTTCACGGGCTTCTTCGCTGACGCCTTCGGCAAGTTGTTGCTGTTGCTGAGCCAGTTGCTGCGCTTCCTTTGCAATCTCTGCTGCGCGATTCAACTGGGCTTCGCGAGCCGCTTGCAAAAGTTCTTGTTTGCGTTGGAGCAGATTTCCAAGATCTGCGGCCAGTTGCTTCTGTTCCTGCTGAAGTTGTTGTTGCTTTTCGTCAAGCTGTTTCTGCAAATCGTCTTTCGATTGGCCCTCTTCGGGCTGTTGATCGTGCTGCTGCTGTTGCAGCTTTTGTGATTCATTAGCCAGTTGCTGCGCTTCGAGTGCCAGACGGTTGAGTTCTGCCAATTCCTGTTCAAGCTTTGCGGCTTTCTCGATTTCGTCCGTCGCGCGATGCAGCTCTTCGCGAATCTGGTTCAGTTCGTTTACAGACTCCTGAATTTTTTGGGCCGCTGGGTCACGCTGCGCGGCTATGGCTTCTTCGAGTTTTTCTGGTACGTCCTTGCGAACCTGTTGAGCCAGCTCGGCCAGCTTCTCTGCTTGCTTCTGCATCAGTGGATGAGCGGCTGCCTGTTCAGCAAGTTTCTGCAGGTCCCGGCCTTGCTGTTGTTCTTTCTCGCTCAGCTCACGAACGTCCTGTTGGACCTCATCGTTCCAGTTCCGATGCAATTGATCCTTGAGTTCGTTGCCTTTGGCAGCATCCTGTTGTAGCTGTTCTTCCAGTTTGCGAAGCGATTCGACAAGTTTCTGATCCGCTTCCCGCAGAGCCTTCTGGCCGATGGCTTCGGCGTTGTCTGCGATCTGAATTGTCCACGGGCCCTGCCAGACCACCTGTGCTCCCGGACTTGGACGCTCATCGGCCGCCTTGACCTTCAATGTCACGGTATCGCCATTTGCGATGTTCAATGCCTTCAGATCGATCTGAAAATCGTGACTTACCTGTACCGCGCCGCGAGCAAAGCCGACCGCTGGCTCGATACGAAAGGCCTCCGCATTCTTGCGAACGTGTACTTCCAGCTCGCCGACTCCAATGTCATCAAGCACCTGACAATTCAGCGGCAGGACGTCGTTTGGTCGAACTTCCAGTGCATCGTTGATACCCGTCACTGTTAATTTCGGAGGTGTATCGGTTGTCACAATCAACCGTCGAGTTGTTTCATTGAGATTTGTCAAACCCAGCGAGTCTTCAACTCGAAATTCAAACTGACCGCTGCCCATTGCCGCAAACTGAAAATGAGCCGAAGTGCCGTCGGCGGAAAGAACGGCTGGTATTGTCGGAGGCTCAAGTTCAGCGGCGACCACGACAGCCGCGTCGCTGGACGGAATTGGTTTCCATGTGCTCCAGTCAATTGCGACGTTAAGAACAGGCTTGCTGAAAGTCAGTGTCACTAAGATCGCACTTCGTTCGAAGACGTGTATATCGCCCACAACACCGTCAAAAGTTTCAATCGGACGACCGGTATATGCCGGCGGTGTTTCCTGCAACACGGCAGTCAGAATGCGAGGCGGATCAGCAACGTTCAGTTCAAACCATTCCGTTGTGGCGCCACCGCCGCGCACACGATAACGCAAAGATTCGCGAATGTCCGGCAGTGAAGCCGAGAATTGTGATGCCGTTTCGTCGAATGACATCGCAAGATCTTCGCTGGGATTGTTTGCTGGCTGAATTTCAAGCACAACATTCGTCGGCACTACCCCAGCGGTTTTCGTTCGCCAACGAGGAATCGCCAGAAACGCGACATCGGAATGTGCTGCAACTGTGCGTTCGGCATCAGGAACTTCAAAATACAAATTGGACGGCGCTGCCAGATTTGCAAGCGGCATCATGAATCTTTGCAAAAGCAGCGTCGAACCAGATGGCCACAGGAGCCATGGGATAAGAATGGCCAGCACGGAAAGAAATGCCAGCCCCCAGCGTTTGGCTGTTGGTTTTCCCTGCACGACTTCAGAAGGATGGATGCTGCCGATTTGTGCTCGAACATGTTGTTCCAGCCGATCACGCATCAAGGCGCAACCTGCTTCACTAGTCGTTGCGTTTGGGCCGTCGATGGAGATCAAAGTCGCCATTGCTTCCTGCAATTGCGGAAAACGCAAATCCACTGCGGCACCAAGTTCTTCGGCCGATGCATTTCCAATAAGCGGATGGAACAGTCGCTTCCATGCCACTCCACCGGTCAGAATCAGAGTCGCGACCAATCCACCAAGCCGCACGATTCCCGGCAACGCAACGCAATAGTCCAACAGACAGCCCAGCAGGATGCACGCGATAAGAACGCACAAAGTCTCCGCTAAACCGCGCAGGATAGAGTAAACTCGGATGAGTCGCTGACAACGATCCAGAATTCCCTGTAATCCGACAATTCGCGGCAACGCACCTGAAGACATCGCTTCGCTCCAGAATTCCAAAATCGCGTGAGCATTGTTGCACAAGGTTAAGACTTCCCTCGGGCAACTAAAAATGCGCAGTTTACCGTTGAGCACCTGCGAAATGCTATGACGGTATGATGTTTTTGTCGTCAACTGCGCGTCGCTGCTGCGTTGACTATCTCCGCCCGATCGGCAAGATTTACCAGCGACCGGCACCAGAAGACGCAGATTAAGAATCAGGAATTCTGCAGGAGAAATGGGGTCTCTGGGCCCGTTCGAACACGATCAGATCTGGACGGGACTGAAGTTCTGTCCCACTTTCATAGAATCTTCGTTTCCAATTTGAACCTAAGGCATCAGACTTTTTCGTTGAAGAGATCTGAATGCCTCAACGAAAGCAACATTATGAGTGATCGTTACGGAATCTCGATTGGTCGTATTTTGCATCCGACAGATTTTTCTCATGGAGTGAAGTTGCCTTCACGCATGCCTTGAGACTCTGTTGTGCCACCAACGGATCGTTGGCAATTCTGCATGTCGATAAAGAGCGACGAGATCCGGATTGGGACAAGTATCCCTCAGTTCGCGAGACTCTGGCACGCTGGTAGCTTTTACCGCCACAGGCCTCCAGATCGGACGTTGCGCAGTTGGGAGTTCAGATATCAAAATCTTCAATCGTTGACGCCGATCCATCCGATGGAATCCTGCATGATCTTAAACATCATCCGGCTGATCTGATCGTGCTGGCGACTCGTCAGCGACATGGGCTTGATCGCTGGATGCATGCCACGATTGCCGGGCGAATCAACAATCAAACGGATGGTGCAACGCTCTTTATTCCGTTTGGCCATCCGGGATTCGTTGATGAACAATCGGGTGAATGTCACCTGAAGAAAATTCTCGTGCCCGTCGATAGCACTCCAGATCTAACGCCAGCTGTCGAAGTGACTGCCGATCTTATTTGGGCCCTTGGCATCGGACCGTGCGAGGTGCGACTATTGCACGTTGGAGATCCCGTAGCTCAGCCCGCCATTCGACTTCCTGCGGAAGACAAAGCGAGGTGGCGATGGGTGAATCGTCGTGGTTCTCCAGTAACTGCGATTCGTGAAGAAGCTGAGCAGGAAGCTGTTGACCTGGTAGTCATGACCACATCCGGGCGTCATGGATTCTTTGATGCGTTGCGAGGTTCAACAACGGAACAGGTTGTCGAGCACGCACGTTACCCTGTTCTTGCAGTGCATGCATGCTCGGATTAGTGTCTCATTCCTTCCACGTCAAATGACGAGACGGGCTTCAGACGATGCTTCAGCGTTCACCATGTGGCAGAATGGCAATCATGTGTCGATCGAAGTTTTCATGCTTGGGGCCGATGAGCCACGGCAGAAAATTCCTTGTTGGAACTTGTAGCTCGAGCGTGTCCGTAAAAGCCGTTCCGTCGGCGAAGCGGGGCCGCGCAGGCATGGGATTTTCGGCACTTTCTGGTGCTGGCGAATGGCAGTTATCGCTGACTGGCCAGCACAACATGCCACGTGTCCTCGGGAGCGACGGGTATTTATGACCACAGCGCACTGTCGATGTCTTGATGTTGCAACACGCATAATTGCACTATCGGGTTCAACCGATTCTCTGAAGATCTGGTACAAGCAGAAAATTTAGACGTCAGAGTCATTGATGTCATAAGGCAACATAGGGTATTGTTAATTGGGTCGGGAATTGTTGCATTTCAAGCTACTGGCAAAGTAAAAGCGGCGTTTCGTTACAATCCTTGACGACCTGTGTTCGTGCTGTTCAATTCGAGCATGTGGAGTAAGGGATCATGGCAGAGATTCTTGTCGTCGATGATTCAGAATTTGACCGTTCGATTATCAAGCGTGCGTTTCGTGCCATTGGAAACTGGAATGCAGAGTTTGTCACTGGTGGTGAAGAAGCTCTTGAGAGATTGCAACAGCGCCGCTTTGACATGATTTTGACAGACCTTCATATGCCGGAAATGAATGGGCTGGAATTGCTGCAGCGAGTACAGGTGCGAGAGATCGATACTCCTGTCGTTATTATGACATCCAGGGGCAATGAAGAACTGGCCATCAAGGCGCTGCGAAGTGGTGCCGCCAACTACATCGTCAAGAAAATGATCGTGCTCGAGCTTCCGGGAATCATCGAATCGGTGATGCATGCTGTGAGTTCTTGCCAACGCGGATCAATGTTACTGCAGCATTTGAACGAAGCGAGTTTTCGATTCGTTCTTCCCAACGAGTCAGGACTGGTGCGTGAAGTGATTCCATTCGTGCAGGAAGCCACCCGCAAATACGGCGGTCTTAAAAAATCCGAGCTAACGCTCCTTGGTGTTGCCATCGAAGAAGCTGTTTCTAATGCGATGATTCACGGCAATCTGGAAGTGAGTTCAGCGTTACGGGAATCGGACGCCGATGGCTATCAACGGCTGATCGAACAGCGAATGAAAGAGAAGCCATATTGTGATCGGACCATTGTTGTATCGATGTCGATCGCCTCGAATCGACTGATATGCAGTATCGCTGATGAAGGTCCGGGCTTCGACGTCAGCTCGATTCCTGACCCGACGGAACCGGAATACCTGTTGAGAGCCAGCGGTCGCGGTTTGCTGCTGATGAAATCATTCATGGATGAAGTCTGTTACAACTCGAAAGGAAATCAGATCACGCTGTACAAGAACTTGCGAACTCCGGTGGTGCTTTCTGAAGGAAGTGTCCCCGAGACTTCCAGTGCGGCTATGTCGGAATTGCTACCGGACGCCTGCCGATTATGAAGGTTCAGGCGCGGGCGAAGTTGTGAAGTCCGTTTTTTCCTTCGGGAAGCGGCGGAGCAGTCGATCCAAAATGTTTGAATTGGCACTTTGGAGTCACGGTGCACAGTAGGCTCTTTCGCAGCCTTCGCATAGACTGCAGGAAGCGAATACAGCCTTGCATTCATTTGAATGGAGTGCAAGTCTTGCCAACGTCATCGAGGTTATCATCCAGCAATTAGAATTGAACCGTGTCAGCAATGGGTCTCCGACACACGAACTTTGCTCAAAAGCTGCTCGTCCCGCTGTGGGGAGTGATGGTGTGTTGCGGCATGTTTCAGTTGCAGCGGTACGAAAACACGCCCAACCCGGGAGCTCTGGCTCCAGCGCAGTTTCCGGGCGAGCTGTCATCACTCCGGAAACCTGAGTGTCCGACCCTGCTGGTTTTTGTACATCCCTTGTGTCCCTGCTCGACGGCAACGATCGGTGAACTGGAGCGCCTTGTGGCCCGCCTGAATCCCGAGGTTCTGGTTCATGTCTTCTTCTGGCACCCGGACGGTCTGACAGCGAATTGGCACGAGACTGCTTTGTGGCGGCAGGCCTGCCGCTTACCGCGGATCAATGTCGTCGATGATGTCGGCAGCATCGTCACTCGCCGGTTCGGCGTAATGACCTCCGGCCAGACCGTCCTGTACGATGCTGACGGCAGATTGCAATTTGCGGGCGGCATCACCATGGCTCGGGGCCACGCGGGTGACAATTCCGGCAGTGACTGTATATTGTCAATGGCTGAAACATATCCAATGTCGGGCGACCGTGGTCCAAAGTGTTGCCAGGTGTTTGGTTGTCCTCTGCAGGAGGCTGAGAATCGGACTGCAACCCTGGAAAGCAAGCGATGAACATGACTTTTTCCGCAACATCCGCGACACCGACATTTCAGCGTCGTGCCCGTGAGATCATGCAGCAGTATCTGATCACCACCTGGAAACAAACCGATCGGCTGTTTGCTGGACTGCTGCTGTTTCAGTACTTCGTGGGCATTGCAGCCGCTCTTTGGATCTCCCCACGCTCCTGGGAAGGACTATCCAACCAGACGCATCCTCATGTCTGGGCCGCAGTCCTGCTTGGGGCATTGCTGGTCAGCCTGCCCATCTACCTGGCGTGGTCATTGCCAGCCCACACGATTACTCGACATACAGTTGCAGTCAGTCAGATGCTGTATTCGGCATTGTTGATTCATCTCACCGGAGGACGAATCGAAACACACTTCCATATCTTCGGTTCCCTCGCGTTTCTTGCGTTCTACCGAGACTGGAAAGTATTGATCACAGCAACGGTTGTGGTAGCCGCGGACTT
>JANOZG010000080.1:0-5620 GCA_031429275.1 Planctomycetota bacterium | reverse complement strand
AGCTGCGGCCTTGGCCGCATTGGCAGCTTCCAGGGCTTTGCTTGAAGTATCCAGTGCGGTCTGAGCATCGGTGTGAACTTTTGCTGCAGCTTCTGCGGCTGCGGTCGCCTCTGTGATGGTCTTGCCCTGACCATCGATCATGGCCGCCAATTCTTCTACGTGCTTCGCTTCGTCTTCGGCAGCACGCACGGCTTCTACAATGACACGTTCACGATCCTTCTTGAAGTCCGGCACGATTTCGATTTCTGGTATCGCAGCCTTCAGTGTTTCCTGGCCGGCCTCAGAAACAGTCGTCTGCCAAACATACAGCTTTCGCAGCGTCTTCAGTTTCTCCAGATGTGGCAAACCAGCGTCGGTGACTTTGGTTTCGTAAACATTCAGATATTCAAGAACTGGCAGGCCAGACAGGTGAGCCAGTCCAGCATCCGTGACTGCGGTCTTCTCGAGATGCAGTTTGACAAGCCCCTTCAGTCCTGTAAGTTGGGCGAGCCCGGCATCCGTGACTTTGGTGCCACGCAGGTTCAACGAGTAAACATTTGCTGCGTCTTTGACGACAGCCAATGTATCGTCAGTGATCTCCTTGTCAGACAGATGAAATGCGACGGACAAGCGAGCGTCGTTCTTTGCCAATGGCATTGCCTGTCCACCAGCATCCTGAACGGCTTTAATCAGAACTTTATCCGCGTCCGTCAACTCTTCCTGAGCCAACGTAACTCCGGAAAGAACCAGCATGGCCAGGAGCATTCCCGAAATCTTCATCACACACCTCATCATTTGCGAACACAATGTTTTTATAGAAACCAGCACGTGAAACCGGCGCTGGACTGCTACGAGGTTACGTTGCGGCAGCGGAATGTGCAATGGTTGGGCGATTTTTTTGACAAGGGCTCGCTTCATTGGTGGGATTGAAGGAGCCCGGTTTTTTCGATGAGAATATGGACGCAGCGCTGTGCAAAATCAGATTTGACGGTTGAATTCACCAACCTGAAGTTATGATCATGGCACTCCCCCGCAGCGCTATGCTGGTCTATCCCGCCGCAAATTCCATCTTCGATGAAAAAGCTCATGCAGACTGCCGCCTTTTTTTTGGCTATCGCCGCATCTTTCGCTTTCGTAAGTTCAGCGGCGGTACATGCAGCGGATGAAGACATCGTGCAGTTTTTTGAACAGAAGATTCGTCCGGTTCTGGTCCAGCATTGCTACAGTTGTCACTCGGTCGAAGCGCGAGATCAGAAGAAGTTGCAGGGCGAACTGTATCTTGATTCTGCGGCCGGCGTTGCGGCGGGTGGTGAATCGGGTGAGATGCTATTGGTCAAAGGCAAATCGGAAGACAGCCTTCTGCTCAAAGCACTGAAGTATGAAGGCATGGAAATGCCACCGACCGGGAAGCTGCCCGACGACGTCATCGCCGACTTCGCGAAGTGGATTGATCTTGGAGCGCCTGATCCGCGCGAAGGTGAAGCGCCGGTCAAGGCAAAGCGTGAGATCAACATCGACGAAGGCAAGCAGTGGTGGGCGTTTCAGCCTCTGAAGGACGTGACTTTGCCAGACGCTCAGAAACCAGTCGATGGTTTTATCCGTCAGGCTCAAGAGGCGCAGGGGCTGAAGCCCAATTCTCCGGCAAGCAAAGAGAAGTTGATTCGTCGAGCTTACTTCGATCTGATCGGATTGCCGCCGACGCCTGAACAGGTCGCGTCATTCGTCGCTGACACATCGCCACAGGCGTTTGAGAGAGTCGTGGATGAACTGCTTACCAAGCCTGCCTATGGTGAGCGTTGGGCACGGCACTGGCTCGACGCCGCGCGATTTGCGGAGAGTGGCGGTTATGAATTCGATGGCTTCCGTCCCGGAGCTTATCACTATCGCGACTGGGTGATTCGAGCCCTCAACGACGATATGCCCTACGATCACTTTGTGAAGATGCAACTGGCCGGCGACGTCCTCGTTCCAGATGACATCGAAGGTGCTGCGGCGACGGGATTTCTTGTCGCGGGGCCGTATCCCGGGCAGATCACGGCGAAGACGGTCGAGCGGATTCGTTACGATCAGCTCGACGACATGATGATGACAATTGGTGGTTCTATGTTGGGGCTGACGCTTGGCTGTGCTCGGTGTCACGAACACAAATATGATCCGATTCCGCATCAGGACTATTACGCTCTGGCAGCATCACTGGCTCAAACCGTTCATGGCCCACGCACGCTGGATCTTGACGCAGCGGTCACAGAACGCGCAATCGAAAAACATCAGACCGAGCACGAACCGCTGGTAGCCGCGCTCAAGACGTTTGCATCCACTGAACTTCCGGCCCGCTTCACCGCATGGCAAGCTGCCGAACTGGCTAAGCAGCCCGAAGCAACTCGCTGGCAGGCGCTGGAGCCTATTGCTCTCGATGCAGAACGGTCCTGGCTGAAAGCGCTGCCGGGCGGCATCATCGCACACGATGGCTTGCTGAATCCGGGCCTGAAGGTTCGCCAGCGAGGTCAGCGGCGGAAAGTTCGCAACGAAGAAGAATATCGACTGACATTTCACACGCATCAAAAGAATCTGCAGTCACTGCGTTTTGATACCTTTACTGACAAATCGCTGCCTCAGCGGGGACCGGGGCTGAGCGCCGACGGAAGTTTTCAATTGGCGATGATCTCTGTCACCGCTCGGCCACTTGATCCGCAGGCCACTGACGCTCCTCAGGCACTCAAGCTGAAGCCGGTCTTTGCCGCATTTGAAGATGAAAATCAGCCGCTCGCGAAGTCTGTCGACGATAATCCGGCCACGGCATGGGTCGTGCGCACGACTGCGAAGAAAGACAATGCTGCGATCTTCGAATTTGAAACGCCTGTCGCAGGCTTCGCCAATGGGACAGAACTCGTCGTTGAAATGAAGTTCATCGATCTGGGTATCGGCCGCTTGCGAGTTTCACTCAGTGTCGAACCAAACCCGGCGACCTGGGCTGGTGATGTTGCCACGCAGCATGTCAGCGAACTGCGAGCGATCGTCGCGAATCACGCGACAGAGATTCCGGAACCTGTGCGAATTTCATCGTCCCGCTGGTTTGCTCCGTTTGATGCAGAGACTGCAAAGGTCTTTCACACCGTCCGTGATCATGCGGCCGCTGTGCCACGACCAAACCTGCAGGAAGTTTATACGACCATCGCTGGCGGGCAGGATGTCTTCTTTCTTCGACGCGGTGAAGTCGATAACAAACAGAACAAATCTGAACCAGGTTATCTGCAGGTCTTGTTACGAAACAGCGAATCAGCAACACCCGCTCCAACGCCCGCTCCAACGCCCGCTCCGGAACCTCCTCGAGTCGCGCTGGCCAATTGGATGACCGATGTCGAACACGGTGCCGGACCGTTGTTGGCGCGAGTCATCGTGAATCGTCTCTGGCAGCATCATCTGGGCGAAGGAATCGTTGGCACGCCGAACGACTTTGGAGTTCAGGGAGATAAGCCGACGCATCCTGAACTGCTGGAATATCTGGCGGCAGAACTTGTACGTGGTGGCTGGAGGCTAAAGCCTCTGCATCGGGTGATCATGCTCAGCGATGTCTATCAGCAGTCTCATGAAGTCAATGCAGACAATCTGAAAATCGATGCCACCAATCGCTACTTGTCGCATTTTCAACCGCGTCGCCTTGAAGCGGAAACGATTCGAGATGCCTTGCTGGCAACCGGCGGCAATCTGGATTCCACAATGTTCGGACCAAGCGTGCTGGATAACAGCCAGCGTCGCAGCGTCTACCTGAGGGTGAAACGGAGCGAACTGCTGCCAATCATGACGATGTTTGATGCACCGGAACCGACTCAGAGCATCGGCGAACGCAGCGTAACGACTGTTCCGACGCAGGCTCTGGCTTTGATGAATTCTCCACTTGTCCGGCAGCAGGCGGAAAAGTTATTCGCATTGATCAAGCCCATGAACGATGCTCCGTTGTCTTCGACGATCGACCGAGGCTACCAAATCGCTTTCGGCAGGACGCCATCGGACATTGAGCGAACACGTATGGAGGCTTTCATCGAACAGCAACGAACCGCTGAGGGTAGCCCGACACCGGAATCGACTGATAAAGCTCTGATTGAGTTTTGTCATGTCCTGTATTGTTTGAACGAGTTTGTTTACATCGACTGAGTTTTAGTAGGACGGGACTCCAGCCCCGTCCTGATCTGAAAATGTCTGGACGGGACTGGAGTCCCGTCCTACTCAAGGATTCTCCCATGTTCAACTTCTACTCCCCTGCCGAAGTCGAAATGCCGGCCAGACGTCGTTTTTTGCAGGAAGCGGGGCTGGGCTTTGGATCCGTTGCACTCGCCAGCATACTTCAGGGAGAAACCGCTGTGGCCGCAGACGCCACAGACCCGCTCGCACTGCGATCTCCGCACTTTCCAGGGAAGGTGAAGTCGATCATCTGGCTGTTCATGACTGGCGCGCCATCGCAGGTCGATACATGGGACTACAAGCCAGAACTTCAGAAGAGAAATGGCGAACCACTCGCCGGGTCCGATCCGCAAACTGGCTTCTTCTCAACAAGCGGCAAGTGCCTCGCATCTCCATTCGCATGGGCTCAGCACGGGGAATCTGGCTCATGGGTATCAGACCTGTTTCCGCACCTGTCGAAGCATGTCGATAAGATGTGCTTTCTGCATTCGATGTATCTGAAGCAAAACAATCACGCCCCTGCATCGCTGGAACTGATGTGCGGCACCAATCGCCCGGGACTTCCGGCGCTGGGCGCGTGGATGACCTACGGCCTGGGATCCCAGAATCAGAATCTCCCTTCGTTTGTCGTACTCCACGACACACGACCACGCGGTGATGATCAAATCTGGTCGGCAGGATTTCTTCCCAAGACCTATCAGGCCCTCGCGCTCGATGCGCGGCGAAAGGAATGGATCGACAATGTCGCGCGCGATGGAAAACACTCCGACATCCAGCAGCGCTCGCAGCTCGATCTGATTCGCGAACTGAATCAGGTCCACGCCACCAGCCGACCCACGCAGGCTGATCTGGCAGCGCGGATCAACTCGTTTGAACTGGCGTACCGGATGCAGATGGCGGCACCCGAAGCTCTCGATCTGTCGCGTGAGTCGGAAGAGACTCACAAGCTATATGGCATGGATCGTCCTGAATGCGAAACGTTTTCAAGGCAGTGTCTGCTCGCACGGCGACTGGTGGAACGCGGCGTACGGTTCGTGCAGATCTTTGCCGGCAAGGGCGTTGGCGGCGACGGCAGCGTAAACGACGTCCCGTGGGACTGCCACAGCGATGTACAGACTAATCATCGGTCCTGTGGTCTGCACACTGATCAACCCGCAGCAGCGTTGCTGGCTGACCTGGAAGCCCGCGGTCTGCTGGATTCAACGCTCGTGATCTGGGGTGGTGAGTTCGGGCGAACTTCAGATTCGCAGGGCGACAAGGGCCGCGATCACAATCCGAATGGTTTTACAATCTGGATGGCGGGAGCGGGTGTCAAAGGCGGTTTCCATTTCGGCGCGACGGATCCGTTTGGCTACAAAGCGGTCGAAAACAAAGTGCATGTGAACGACCTGCACGCTACGCTGCTGCATTTGCTGGGCCTTGAGCACACGAAACTCACCTACAAATTCAACGGCCGCGACTT
>JANOZG010000079.1:0-7735 GCA_031429275.1 Planctomycetota bacterium | reverse complement strand
TCTCGTGTTTTTCGTGGCGATTTGAATTTGCCACAGCAGCCGTGACTTGAAGTCTCAGTGAGTTCGGGGGAGCCACAAAAAAAAGAGACACGAAAAGTGAACCAGCAACAAGTGATTCAATCACCAGTCTTTTCGACTTTTTTATGGCTGCTAGACTTCTACTGTAGCGACCATATACGCTCCATGTTTGCTCCTCCTCACTGCGTTTGGAATTCTCACGTGACATACACCAGCATCAATGAACTCTGCGACATCGTTCGGGAAACCAGTTTTGCCATCCATAAGTATCACCGGAATGGTCATCTGGAGAAGATCTATGAGAACGCTCTCGTTCGCCGACTTAGAAAACAAGGTGTGCGTGTTGAGCAGCAACATCCTCTGACGGTCTATGACGAAGACGGTACGATACTCGGCGAATACTTTGCAGATCTGTTTATCGAAGACTGTCTGATCGTGGAACTGAAAGCTGTTCGGGGCACAACCGACGAACACGTCGCGCAATTACTGGGATATTTACGATCGTCTCGTGTGGAGACTGGGCTGTTGATTAATTTCGGAGCAACAAAGCTCCATGTAAAAAAGTATTTAATGAGTATGGCTTGAGTCCATGAAGTTCTTTGAGCCGACGGACCGCAATCAGGAATTCTTTTTTGTGTCTTCTCGTGTTTTTCGTGGCGATTCGAGTTCGTCACAGCAGCCGCGACTTGAAGTCTGAGTGCGTACGGATTAGCCACAAAAAACACAAAGAGACACAAAAAGAGCTGCGGCAATCAGCTATTCCTTTTTGTGTCGTCTCGTGTTTTTCGTGGCGATTTGAATTTGCCACAGCAGTCGTGACTTCGTTCGTCAATTTTATGGCAATCATCTCGAAGCACGGCCCCTGCATGAAATGCATCCGGAGAGATGACGCCAAGGCCTTCATTGAAGATTTTGAGTCCCAACTGGACGCGTTACGCCGGATAGGATCAACTCTCGAAAATTTCTCCAGAATTCGTGTAACCTTGGTTCTCCGTTCCGTAAGTCCTACTCAGAATCCATGTCTCTACGAGAGGTGCTTGCCATGAATGCTGAAAATCACTGCCCGAAATGCCAACGAACGCTGCCAGCGGATGGTCCGCCGGGACTCTGCCCCGCGTGCCTGCTGGCCGTTGGACTTGGTCTGCCCGGAAATCCGCAAGACCAGAATCTCAGCCCGGCGCCGACAACGCCATCCGGACGGCAATTGCCACCACCAGCAGTCAGCGATCTCTTGCCGTTGTTTCCGCATCTGGAAATTATTGAGATACTCGGTCAGGGTGGAATGGGGACGGTCTACAAAGCGAGACAAAAGAAGCTCGATCGTCTGGTGGCGTTGAAGATCATTCGCAGCGATGCGGCGGCAGATGCTGCGTTTGCGGAGCGCTTCAATCGAGAAGCGCGGACAATGGCGCGGATGAGTCATCCCAATATCGTCGCCGTGCACGATTTTGGCGAAGTGCAGATGCCATCAAATGAGGTGGAGAATTGGCAACCGCTGTATTATTTCGTGATGGAATTCGTCGATGGCGCCAATCTGCGGCAATTGATGAACGGGCAGCGGCTGGAATCGCAACAGGCACTGACGATTGTGCCTCAGGTGTGCGAAGCCTTGCAGTACGCTCACGACGAAGGCGTCGTGCATCGCGATATCAAGCCGGAAAATATTCTGGTCGATCATCGAGGTCGCGTGAAGATCGCGGACTTCGGTCTCGCCAAACTGGTGGCTGGTTCCAGCGACGACTTCACGCTCACCGGAACACATCAGGTCATGGGCACGCCACGTTACATGGCGCCGGAACAGATGGAAGGTTCGCACGCCGTCGATCATCGTGCCGATATTTATTCGCTGGGTGTTGTGTTTTACGAAATGCTAACGGGGCAAATTCCGGCTGGGCATTTTGATCCGCCATCTCACAAGGCGGATGTGGATCATCGACTGGATTCAATTGTGCTGAAAGCGATGGCTCGCGATCCGGAGCGACGATTTCAACGAGCCAGCGAAGTGCGGACGCAGGTTGCACGCGTGGTCGCGTCGACAGATCAGCAATCGGAGAGGAGTAATGTTGATCCAGTTGACACTGCGAGCCTTCCGCATCATCCATCACCTCAAACCGTGTCGGAGTTCCTGAGTTACGAAGCGGCTGCCGCAGCGGGATGGTTTGTCGGAGCTCCCCAGTCCGCGAAAAGAATTCCAGTAACCATCCGCTGGCTTGCGCCGGTGTTATGCGCTGCGACGATCCTGGCGTTGTTTCAGCCGTGGTTGACGACTTACATCACTGATATTCATGCCACCGTTGGGGCTGATCGAACACGCCCGGAACCGGTGACGATGTTAACCGCCGTATACCGCGAATTTGTCCCGGCTGACACTGCTCTGGGTGCAGTTGCAGCAGTTGCCCTGGTCGGTTTGTTGATTTTGCAATTGGCCGCCACCGGCATGGAAGCACCGCGGCGGTCCCTGATCGTCGTGAGGCTGCTGCTTGGACTCTATATCGTTGGTATGCTGCTCTCCTTTCGATACGAAATTGGAAAAACACAGATTCCGGTCACGAGGAATCCTCTGAACAGTGAAATAGCCCAGCTTCAGAATTTGGAACACGTAACACGCTTCACACCATGGGCGATGTTCGGATTCGCATCAATGATTGGGCTGCTTGCCGTCAATGCTGTCACGCTGCGATCAGCAGTAGTAATGAAACCGAAACCAGCAACGAAATCAGTCCGAAAAACACAAACGGCACTTTCACCGTTTCAATTGGCATCGAGACTTCTGACAGCGATCGGCGTGGTGCTCTTGCTTGTCGCTGTGGTCGGCGGGTTCCTGGGAATGTTTACGGCGACGAATGTGACATCGCAGGCTCAGTTGGAGCAAGCTCGATGGATTGGTGCAATCATTATGGTCTTTCTCCTGAGCAATTTCATTCTAGGCACATTTGCCTTCGTTTCGGGACGGCTGGTTCGACGTGGCGAATGGCTCAACATGTCGCGCTTCGTTTGCGTGATGGTGATCCTCATCGGAAACGTGACGTTGCCAGTCACTGCCCCGCTCGCGATCTGGTGCTTGCTCGTGCTGAGTCGTATTCGGCAGGACTATGATTTCAAGACTGGGAAAACGACGCTGAGCATCGTTGATGAGAACTCGACACCGACATTCATCCCAGGTCAGAACGCCGTCGGAGTGATCGAACCAGAATCCGTCGCGCCACCAATCACTCCTCTCGACATTGCCAGCAAGACATTCGAGGGCGATCGCCACCGCTGGAAAAAAAGGATTGCTCCAGCGTTAATGTTACTCGTCTTCATCGTCGTTTTGATCATGTTGACGTAGCTTGATGTTTCGTCAACGCGCGACGGTTACCATGAATTGCTCATCGAGACACAGAACTCCGATGTCGCTACTGTTGCGCGACTATTCGACGACGGTGCTGATCCGAATGAGACTGAGCCTTCTCAGGACTCGCCACTTCTGACTGCCGTAACTAGAGGCGATCCGGCCATCGTTGAAGCCCTAATGTTGGCCGCAAGACAAGGCTATCGCACCATCGTTGAAGCTCTGCTGGACGCCGGTGCCGAGCCAAACCTTCGCGACAAAGCAGGGAAAAACGCGGCCGAACTCGCGCTGGAACGAAGACACCTTGAAGTACACGATGTCATCTTCCTTCGCATGAAAAGGTCCCCAGCAGAACCTCCACAAGGCGATATGGAATTACGCAAATAGACAAATGGGAAGCTTTATTGCCTGCCAGATTCGCTTCCGAATCGGTTTTCCAAAGGAACTGGTTCCGATAAGCCGATTCTTGTGATAGGATTTTGACGTTCGGCGAAACTGTCGAACACAATCCCCCCACCTGATTCTGCTACCTCCCGCCTTGTTTTTCTGATTTCGAACGAGACCCGCCATGCTCTCAATCCTCGGCCATAGTCGAAGTCCACTTTGCGATGGAATCACGCGGCGTGACACGTTGCGTCTGGGAGCGTTGACACTGGGTGGCCTGACGCTGCCGGAATTGCTGCGGGCCGAACAAGTTGCCGGTATCCGCAAGTCGCAAAAAGCCGTCATCATGATTTACATGTGCGGCGCGCCGGGGCATCAGGACATGTATGACCTGAAGATGGAAGCTCCCTCCGAAATTCGCGGTGAGTTCCAACCGATTCCGACGAACGTGCCTGGCATCGAAATCTGCGAACACATGCCACGCATGGCGGCCATCATGGACAAGTGCGTGCCGCTGCGAAGTATGTACGGTTCGCCGGACGGTGATCACGATTCATTTATTTGTTACACCGGTCGATCCAAACGCAATCAACCGGCTGGTGGCTGGCCATCGATGGGTTCTGCGGCTTCAAAGATGCTCGGGCCGACCAACAAGGCAGTGCCGCCATTTGTTGGGTTGTCACCGGACTGCGGACATCCACCGTATGGATCACCAGGCCTCCCGGGATTTCTGGGAATCGCCAACGCGGCGTTTCGCCCGTCTGGTCCAGCAAGCGAGGATATGAAACTGCAGGGCATCAGCAGCGATCGTCTGAATGATCGTCAGGCATTGCTCACCAGCGTGGATAGGCTGCGACGCGACATGGACAACAGCGGGACACTCGAAGGTCTCGACACATTATCTCAACAGGCATTCAATATTCTGACCAGCAGTGCTCTGGTCGATGCCCTGGACATTTCGAAAGAACCAGAAGCAGTCCGCGAACGTTATGGTAAAGGCGACGCCAATCGTTTCGGCGATGGTGCTCCGCGAAACCTGGAACACTTCCTGATGGCGCGGCGACTGGTGGAAGCCGGTTGCCGAGTTGTCACGCTGAACTTCGGTCGCTGGGATTTTCACAGCGACAATTTCAACGGGATGAAGAACACGCACCTGCCACAATTTGATCAGGGCCTTTCCGCGCTGATCGAAGATCTGCACTTACGCGGCATGGATAAAGACGTGGCGGTCATTGCCTGGGGCGAATTCGGTCGCACGCCGCGAATTAATCCGGATGCCGGTCGAGACCATTGGCCTCAGGTGGGCGGCGGATTGCTGGCTGGCGGCGGATTTCGAACCGGTCAGGTGATCGGTGCTACCGATCGTCTGGGTGCCGAGATTGCGGATCGCCCGGTTCATTTCAGCGAAGTGCTGGCGGCTCTCTACCGCCATCTTGGGATCGACCCATCGGCAGAAAAATTGCAGGACCTGAGTGGTCGTCCGCAGTATCTGCTCGAGAAAACCACGCCAATGCCGGAGTTGGTTTAGTCGTGAAATCGTAGGCCGGACCAAGCGCAGCGCCGTTCCGGCGATGTTGTAAAGGTGCCGGAACGGCGCTGCGCTTGGTCCGGCCTGGATTTGTTTCGCCGAGAACACTACAGAATCGCCGCGCCTTTGACGTCGATGCCTTTGAGTCGCATTTTGAGTTCTTCCACGTTTGGCGAGATTTCGAATGCAGCTTCACGACTGACATATTCGCGATTGACGAAATCGTAAAGGCTGTCGTTAAACAGCTGCATGCCTTCCGTCTTGCCGATACGAATTGCCGCGAACAGTTTTTCGTCCATCTCTTCCATCACCAGCTTGCGCACGGTGGGGTTGAAACTCATGATCTCCACAATCGGCACGCGAGATGGCGTATCGACGATGGTCTTCAGCAGCTTCTGACCCACGATGCATTTCATGTTCATCGCCATGCTTGCACGAATTGCTTTGTGCATGTCGAACGGAAACAAGTCAAGAATACGCGAGATACACCCCGGCGCGCCAGGAGCGTGAATCGTACCGAACACCAGGTGTCCCGTTTCAGCGGCGTGAATCGCGGTTTCGAACGTTTCACGGTCTCGCAACTCGCCCACCAGCATGATGTCCGGGTCTTCGCGGACCGCATGTTTCATGGCGATATGGAAGTCGATCACATCCTGACCAATTTCGCGTTGATTAATCAGACATTTGTCGGACGTGTAAATGAATTCGATCGGGTCTTCGATCGTCAGAATGTGTTTGTTCATATTGCGATTGATCCAGTCCAGCATCGACGCGATCGTCGTACTTTTTCCGGAACCCGTCACACCTGCGAGCAGCACCATTCCCTGATCGTATTTGCAGTGATCTACCATCTTTTCGGGCAGATACAAACCTTCGAATGGTGGAATGGATCGTTCAATCTTACGAGCGACCATGCCGACTTTGCCCAGCTGCGTGAACAAGTTCACGCGGAATCGCCATGGGTCGTTGTCAATTTTGATCACCTTCGAAAAGTCCGCTCCACCGTTCATGTGGAAGATGTCCAGGTTTCGCTGGTCCATCATCGGGAACGTGAGTTCGATCATCTGACTTTCTGTGATCGGAGGCATTTCAAGGTCGCGCAGTCCACCGCGGATTCGAAACACCGGCGGGCGTCCTACCTGCAGGTGGATGTCCGAGCATTTATGCTTGATCGCAAGTTTAAATATCTTGTCAACTTCGATTTCCTTGAGTGGATCAAACGTTGACTTCTTCCAGTCGGCAATCAAAACCATTGTGAATGTTCCTGTGCAACTCATCGAACGGAGCCGTCATTTTGGCTCGACGGGACCTGTTAATTGAATTTGGGTGAAACCGTAGTGTCGATTTCTGCGGGAGTTGTAGCACGTAGAACACGTTTTCGGGACCGAAATCAGCAAGGATTTTTTGAGCCTTTTGTTGATCGCCGCACTGAGTCCTAATCAATTCGGGTCGGCACTTAGAGATACGCTTTGATAGCCTTCAACTCGCCACAGTTTCCTTTGGAGGGCGACCGGTGCGGGAACTCTGGCGAGTTCCACTACAATTGTGCTACAGCGTTGGCTGTCACCCCGTGCCAGGGCCGCAGCCGTGTGAAGTCGACTCGAATGTTATACACTGAAAAACTCAGTGCACAAATTTGGTGGAAGCAACGCGGAAGATACTGCGCGATAAAGAACAAAAGAAGGGCACCGCCGTCATGGATCCGTCCAGCGTTACGTCTGTATTTCAGGACATTGAACCTGGCTGGTCGTGCATCTATTTTTCGCAGCCTCCAAAGGTTCGGAAGAGTCGATTTCACGTGTTGATGCAATCGCTCGAAAGCTGGCGGGAGAATTTTCCATCGCGTCAAATTGATCGCATCCAGATCGTGAAAGCTGGTGGCATCGTGCGGGGACTGAATGTCTTGTGGTCGATTATCGAAGGCGAATCAGGTCAGTCACAGATTGCTCATTTTCAAATCGACGAAGAGCTGCGAAACCTATACGGACACGAATACAATGAAGCCCTCATGCACGACGCACTGGGCTTCGCTGCCGAAAATCCCACGGCAGCGGCGAATGTCGTGCTGGTGTCACGCCGCAGAGTTGCGATTGTCATCGCACAGCAGAATCAACAGGCCTATTTGATGACACTCGCAAAACTGCTCTCAGGGCTTGATGTCAAGTTTGCCGAACAACTGGTTTCGCAGTTCGATGCATGGGCAACTCCGGAAGCTCAGGGATATTTTTACTCAGTGCTGCCGGACACATATCATCCGCAATGACTGACAGAGGTGAGCACGCGTGCGGAAGGTTCTTCGTTTAGCTGTCAGCCGCAGGCGTAGTCGTTGTTTTTGTTTCGCGTGCGCCTGCGGCTGACGGTTAAACTTATTTTCCGTAACCTTAAAATAAAACAGGCACTGAACTTGCGCTTCCCGCCAGGCTTAGCACATGAGCGCTGACACCTGCTATGGAAATTCACAAGATGTTGAAGGC